>CALGTK010000107.1 GCA_937904325.1 uncultured Planctomyces sp. | reverse complement strand
CCAATCTCGACCGCATGGCAGAGGAAGGAATGAAGTTCACTCGCGCCTACGTCAGCAGCTCGGTTTGTACTCCATCTCGATACAGCTTCCTGACCGGTCGGTTTGCTGGTAACTCGCATAGCAAACTTTATGCCGAAGCGGTCGGCGGCAAAGAGAATCAGGGGCTTCCCAACTTCAATGTCGCACTGGAACGCGACAGGATGAACGTCGGAAATGTTCTCCGTGAAGCTGGTTACACCACCGGATTCGTTGGGAAATTTCACCTCACTTCCAGTTTGGATTTCCCGGAGTTTTACAGGGGCAAAAACAAATGGATCAACATTCCCAAAGACGCGAGTCCCGGGGCTGAAACATCGGATCAGTTCAAGCACAACGAACGCTGGATGCGTCGTTACCTCCAGACGCTGGGCTTTTCCTGGGCGAAGAACGTCTACCCGGAAAACATCCACTCGCCCTATTCCTCGCACAACCCTGAATGGACGACGGTGGCCGCTCTGGAGTTCATTGAAGAGAACAAAGGTGGCCCCTTTTACCTTCATCTTTGCAGCACCCTGCTGCACGGGCCGGATAAGTCCTGGCGAAAGTCCATAGATCACCCGCTCATCACCGGCGAGGGAGAAGTTGAAAGTCTTCCAGAGGTCATGACATCTCGCGCAGAGCTTCTCAAGACGATCACTGAAAAGGGCTTCGATCCCGACAGCCATGTGGCTGGTGAAGCGTGGATCGACGATTCGCTCGGGGCGATTCTTCGGAAGCTTGAGGAGCTTGGAATCGATGACAACACGCTGGTGATTTTTGCGCCGGATCACGGTCGCGATGGCAAAGCATCCGTCTTTTCACACGGTGCTTGCCAGGTGCCCATGATCATGCGTTGGCCAAAAGGAATCGCCGCAGGGCAGGTGTGTGAAGAACTCGTGCAGAATATCGACCTCGTCCCCACTTTCTTCGAACTGGGTCAAGCGGAGAAACCGAACTCTTACCGGATCGATGGACAGAGCCTCACCCCTCTTTTGAAAGACGGAAAATCCGAGGATTGGCGGAATCACCTTTATCTCGAAATGGGTGCTGCGCGGGCTACGGTCACGAAAGACTGGTCCTACGTTGCCGTTCGCCATACCAAAGAACAGATCGCTGCCATTAAGAAAGCCACGCCGAAAAACTTACCCAAAGCCATGTCCTACATTGGACGTCTGGGCATCGGAGTTAGAGGGGCAGCTCGCCCCGGTTTCTTTGACGAAGATCAACTCTACCACCTGGAGAGGGATCCGAAAGAAATGAAGAACCTGGCTTATAAAAAAGCTCAGGCCACTCGCATTAAAGAGATGCGGAATCTCATGCAACAGGACATCGAAGTCATTGGTCGTCCTTTCGGAGAGTTCATTCCCGGAGGGAACGCCGCTGAACCCGGGCAAATCGACAAACAGATCGCCATCGTCAAACAACTCGAAATCAAAGGCAAAACGGTAACGGTGCCACAAGCTTTGAAGCAAGAGTTGGGAGTGACTGATGAACCAGCTCCCGACGACAAAGCGAAAAAGAAAGCGGAACGCGCTGCGCGTAGAAAGGTTCGCGAAGAAGCCAAATCAAACAATCAGAAAAACTCGGATCAACAATCTCGTGAAAGCTCCTTTCAGTCTGTTTCTTCTGAGCCCATCCAGGAGTTGTGCGAATGACGACAAAACTAGCGGTTCACGCAGTGGCAGTTCTGGTCAGTGCCTTTTCGATTCTCGCCTCGAATGCCCAGGCTCAGAGTAACAGCAAGCGGCCAGACAGCCCTGTTGTCGTTGGTAAGCTTAAGAGCGTTGACTCCTCGGGCACGAAGTTTGACGTCCAGCAGAGTGGTGAGCACCTGCGAAAGCTATACGTGAACTCTGAGTCAAAGGTCTATTTCGTAGGTTTGCCGGCAAAGGGTGGACAGAAGCCAAGGGCGGGCCAGGGAGTGAAAGCGACCTGTGAGAAAGACGGGCGCGTCAAGACGATCAGCTTCACGCCTCCGGTTGGTGAGCCATCGATGCTTGGCGAAAAGCGGCTGACGATGACGGAATCAGAGCTGCTCAAGGATGTCGACAAAGACGCCAGCAACACAATCAGCTACGTCGAATTCAGTAAGTACATTTATCACTCGCCAAAGCACGGTCCGGACTCATTTCGTAAGGCCGACATGGACAGCGATGGCGTACTCGATACGGTTGAATTCGTCGAAGCACTCAGCAAGGTGTCCTGGTGGAAAATCTCGCGGAAAACGCCTGACAAATGGTTTATCCAGGCGGACAGTAATGGTAATAACAAGCTCGATATTGAGGAGTTCGCTCTGATTTGTACGAGCGGTAATCACATCGAAAATATCTTCAAGCGAACTGACCGCGACACGTCCGGCCAATTAAGTCAGCGAGAGACCGTTACCTATATTCGCAGTGTGACGCACGGTGCCAAAAGAACGAAGGTGAAGCCAGCCCGGGACAAATAGTCGAAGCCACAGAAGCAGACCAAAACAGAACAGAAGATTAGACATGAGCAAACGAATGAATCGTCGTACACTGCTGCGAGGAACAAGTGGTGCGCTACTGGCTTTGCCCTATCTCGACGCGATGGCCGCGCCCGTTGCGAGGTCCGAAGCACCGCTGCGAATGGCGTGCGTCGGTTTGAACTTCGGCTTCGTACCGCAGTTGTTCTTTCCCGAACAGACTGGCCGTGATTACGAGCTGACAGACCGGCTCAAGCCGCTCAGGAAACTGCGTGACGACTTTACGGTGTTCTCCGGGCTGGACCATGGCGTGAACGCCCAGGGTGGACACGGCGGTGTGCACGCTTACCTGTCCGGCGTTCTATCGAAGAACTCGGCAGGGATGTCCGAGGCCAATATCAGCATCGATCAGAAAGCGGCGCAGCTTGTCGGCGCACGGACGCGATACCCATCGCTGCAACTGGCGAGCGGAAATGACCCAAATAACATGATCTCGTGGAGTGCGTCAGGTGTTGCCATTCCTCCGGTGGCGAAAGTCGAGACGATATACAATCTGTTGTTTCAGAAAGTTGATCGAAAACAGCGAAACGGAATTCAGGCAGAACTTGCCGATCGGACAAGTATTCTTGATCTGGTCAAGACCGACGCTGACTACCTCAAGCGGAAGGTGGGCGCACGCGATCGCCAAAAGCTTGACCGGTACTTTGATTCGGTCCGAGAAGTAGAAAATCGACTTGTTCAGTCAAGTCAGTGGTTGGATGAACCCAAACCGGTCGTCGACTACGGATTGCCGGCAGGTGCCAACAGTCTGGAGTTTGTCAAACGCGTGCCGTTGTATTACGACCTGATGAGCCTCGCTCTGCAGACAGACTCGACGCGAGTCATCACGCTGGGGCTGGCCGACATCGGAGCCAATTTCGGCGGCTTTGACATCAGCCGCGGTTACCATCAACTCACACATCACGGCAAAGTACCCGAGTACATCACAGAGCTGTCCATCATCGAGCAGTTTCACATGGAGCAACTCGCCCGGTTCCTCACGCAGCTCAAGGAAGTCGACGAGCCGAATGGGAAGACTCTACTTGACAACAGCATGGTGCTGTTCGGATCCGGGATGGGGAATGCCAGTGCGCATTCCAATAAAGATCTACCGTTGCTCCTTGCCGGCGGCGGGTTTCGGCACGGGGAACACAAGTCGTATTTCAAGGGCGAAGGGCAAAAGACTGCATCGCTTGCCGGAAACTTGTTTGTCTCCATGCTGCAACGATTCGGCGTTGAGACCGACAGCTTTGGCACTGCATCCAGCACACTGACCGGCCTGGAGGTGCAGGGATGAACGACGGATCCAGCAGCGAGCCGCAAGCCGCTAGCCGCGGATATTTTCGCCAGACGCAATCCGCTATTGGCAAGCTCTCAAAAAACATGTTCGCTGGCAACCCGAAGCGTCAGCGAGGGACGGTTTGCAGCGAACGCCGGCGATTAATGTCTCTCGCCGCCGTATCGGGTTGCCATTCTCAACCGACGGCTAGTGCCTTGCCGCTCACGGTGATGGTGCTCGCTATGATTGCGTCGACAGCTTTGGCAGTGGATGAGCCAGAGGCAACGCTCACCCCCTCTGTCTCGACCTATTTCAAGACATACTGCTACCGCTGTCATGGTGAAACGACACAGAAGGGTGATCGGCGGCTGGATCAGCTTCCCGTCGCGATAGAATCCGACAGTGATGCGGCCACGCTGCTCGAAGAGACGCTCGACGCAATTAACCGAGGCGACATGCCTCCTGCTAAGAAAGGTGTCCCACAGCCACCGGCGGCTGAGACACGTCGCGTTGTGGCATCGATCACGGAGTACCTCTCGCACCTTTCGAACGCAGAGGCAGTGTCTGCCACTATGCTGCGGCGGCTTAATCGTGTTGAGTATGTCAACACAATGCGTGACCTGCTGGGGTTACGAACTGAGTTCTTTTCGTTTACTTCAGATTTCCCCGCTGACGCAATCGAAGATGGTTTCGACAATAACGGTGAAGCACTCACGCTCTCTGATCACCAGTTGCAGCGGTATCTGGAAGTTGCGGAACGGGCACTTGATGCAGCAAGCTTCTTCGACGTCGAACGACCGCAAACACAGAATTGGCATTTCACGGCGGAAGACTTCAACGGCGTCTTGTCGTACGAGAGGGCGCCAGTTACGTGGCGGCTGATCGTCAACAATGAGTACATGGAGATCGGCCACGGACAACCCAGAGAAAGAGCTCCGAATTACGTCAAGGCGTTTGCACGAAGCGGCGGAGTTCCGGCGGATGGCTGGTACACGATCAGCGTGAAGGCCTCGGCGGCGAACCGGCTGGATCACGGTTATGAACACCGTGAGTTTGAACGCTATCGGGATCAGCCTCTCAAAATGGCGCTGTGGATCGCTCCAAATATTCGACTGCTGGACAAGACCGCTGCAGACCAAAGGGAGTTGCTGAAGGTCTGGGACTTGCCTGATGATCAGCCGGAAGTGTTCACTCAGCGCGTCTGGCTGAACAAGGGGGCGATTCCGTTTGTCAGTTGGACCAACGGTGTCAGTTCGAAGGGCAACATTCGACTCGTCGCCGAAAAGCACCATCCAGAAGTCATCCGATCCACCAACACGCAGCGGGATGCTGCAAAACTCGGCGATCCTGAAGCGAAAGCACTCGTCAAAAGGCTGGCGAAGAATGCAAGCAATAAGTTGCTATCAGAGGTGTACCACGGGCCGCGCATTCGTGTCTGGAATATGGACATCGATGGCCCGAACTTTAAGCAGTGGCCGCCAGCCAGTCATCAACTACTATTCGGCAAAGAGACTGACGCATCAAAGATCGACATCGAACAGACAGTGGTTGGATTTGCAACGCGTGCGTTCCGGCAGCCGATTTCAGCAGCGGCGGTCAAGCACTACGTCACCTTCATTCGTGACCGGATCGGCAACCATGATTCGTGCGCGAAAGCCATCAAGCTGGGACTGGCAGCAATCCTGACGTCTCCACGTTTTCTTTACCTTGACGAGGGCAACGACGAAGCCGACTCAGAACTTACTCCACATGAACTGGCCACAAGACTGTCTTACTTTCTGTGGAGCAGTATGCCGGATGACGAACTATCGATGGCCGCTGAGTCGGGAAAGCTCGAAACAACTGATGGGCTGACAACTCAGATCAATCGTATGCTTCGCGACGACAAGGCCAACGACTTCGTCGAACACTTCACGGACACGTGGCTCCGCATCAATACGCTCGGTTCGATGCCGCCTGACCCCAAAGCATTCAAAAGCTATTACCGGGATCGCCTCGAAAAATTGTTCAAAAGAGAGACGCATCTGTTCTTCGGCGATCTGATCGAATCGAACAGTTCGATCGTGAATCTGCTCGACAGCGATTACACGTTCGTCAACGACGCACTCGCGAAACATTATGGGATCGACAATGTTTACGGCGAACACTTCCGACGAGTCGCCCTGCTACCGAAACATCATCGTGGCGGTTTGCTCGGCCAGGGAAGCGTGCTCACACTGACGGCCAACGGCATCGAGACCTCGCCCGTTGTCCGCGGGGTCTGGGTGCTGGAGAACATTTTCGGAACGCCGCCTTCGCCACCACCGCCCGACGTCGAACCACTCGAACCCGACACTCGAGGCACCACCACTATCCGTGAGCAACTCGCCAGACATCGCACGGTAGCAGCGTGCGCCGACTGTCATCGAAAGATCGACCCCGCCGGATTCGCGCTCGAGTTCTACGACCCGGTAGGCGGCTACCGGTCGCGTTACTCGGCACGTGGCGGCAGAGGAATCGCCGTTGACGGGTCCGGACAATTACCGTCCGGCGAGACTTTCGAAGACGAGCAGGGACTGAAACAGTTGCTGGTCGATCGCAAAGATCGATTCGCCGAAGCCCTCACCGCGAAGTTGCTCACTTATGCCACAGGTCGATCGATGACATTCCGAGACGACACCGACATCAAGGAGATCGCCGCCGCTTGCGCCGAGAACGGCTACGGACTGCTAGACCTGATTATCGGTGTTGTCACCAGTGAAACATTCCGAAAGCGATGATGCCTTCATGAAGCCTCTGATAATCCTGACATTTGGCCTCACCGCTCTACTGTCAACTGAGTGTATTCCTGCAGCCGACGCTTCGGGTGTCTGGGACAGGCACATCATCCAGCGTCCTGCGAAGGGTATGATCAACGGTGCGACTGCGAATGACTTCGACGGTGACGGTCGCATGGATGTCATTACTTCGTTTGATGGCAAGGTCGTCGTGTTTCGTGCGCCTGACTGGAAGCCAGTTACGGTTCACACCTTTGCTCCCGGTCGGTCACGCAATAAGCCGCGTACTGCGTGCATTCACAGTTGCCTGATGGATGCAGACGGCGATGGCGATCTGGACTTCATCGGTTCGAACAACACCGTATTCTGGCTCGAATGCCCGTCCAAACCGTTCTCTGGTCAGCCGTGGACCTACCGCACAGTCGACGATGAGATTGCCGGAACGCATTGCCTGATCACTGGCGATGTGAATCGCGACGGAAAGCTCGATCTCATTGCAAATTCGGGCCGTAACGAGAATGCAACGGCTTTCCCTAATTCGATCACCTGGCTCGAACTCCCCGCCGATCCTCGCACTGCTGAGAATTGGGTGCGTCATGTCTTCGCTGACAAAGATGCGCCGGGTGGATCACATTACATGGGCTTCGGCGACGTCAATGGCGATGGGCGTCCCGATATCTCCTGCGCAGCGAAAGGAACCGACGGTTTCATCAACGGAAAGTGGTTTGCATGGTGGGAACAGCCAAATGATCCGACTGACGTGTGGAAGAAGCATCTGCTTGCGGAAGACGAAGAAGGAGCTACGAATATCGTGCCCGCTGACTTCGACAGCGACGAGCACACAGACTTCTTTGCGACGCGAGGTCACGGCAAAGGCGTACTTTGGTTTCGAGGCCCTGACTTCAAACAAATCGAGATCGATCCCGAAATTGAGTTTCCGCACAGTCTCGCTGTGGCCGACATTGACGGCGACGGACATCTCGACGCAGTTACTTGCGGTAAGGAAGCCAACGGGGTGGCTGCATGGTATGAGAATGAAGGGGATGGTGAATTCGTAAAACACGTGATCGGCTACAACCAGGGCAGCTACGACCTGACCACCGTCGATATGGATGGGGATGGCGATCTCGACGTTCTCATTGCCGGTCATGCCAGCCGAAATCTCGTTTGGTTTCAAAACCCTTTCGTAAAAACTCAGCAATAGAAAAATATATGGCATGTCCAAACCGAAGACAGTTTCTGGGATCGGTCGGTAACGCGTTTGCTTTTCGGAGCATCATTAGCGCGAAGCCTCTCAACGAAAAACTGAATATCGCACTCATTTGTACACCCGATACGACAGACTGGAGTCACACCTGATGAGATATCTGTCTGGAATGCTGCTGTGTCTTTTCTCGGCGTCCTTCGCTGAGATCGCGATAGCAGAAGAAGTATGGCAGGTGACAACCATGTGCTGGGATGCAATGTCCCGAAAGGATTGGGATGCGGTTATCTCCCAGGCAGATAGGGCTGTGAAGACCTGGGGGGGCCAGGCAAGAACGATGAATGGTAAGTTGTCCGCTCTTCCGAAGGACGACGCGGCCAAACAGTTCTCGAACCTGAACGAAGTCGGTACGTGCGTCTGGCTCAAAGGCGAAGCGCTCAGGCAGAAAGGCGATCCGACTGCGGCGATGGTCGCCTACAAGGCGGTCATTGCCCACTATGAGTTCGCTCAGAGCTGGGACAATAAAGGCTGGTGGTGGCAGCCAGCCGCCGCTGCTCGGAAGCAACTGGCGAAATTCAAAGTGGCTGGAATCAATGTGTCGGCGAATCTGGAAAAAATGCCTGACGCGGGGATGCGGTCGACCGCAAAGGCGAAATCAGGATCCTCGACAGAGGAAGCCTGGCAGGTAACAGCAAAGATCTGGTCCGCATTCGAACGGAAGGACTGGGACAGTGTTGTGGAGCTGGCAGATCGCGCTGTAAAGATCTGGGGGATTCCGGCTGGAAAGACCAACCGTAACCTGAAGACTTATCCAAAAAGTGATGCTGTCAGAAAGTTTGCCAATCTGAATGAAGTCGGTACATGTGTGTGGCTCAAAGGAGAAGCTCTGCGTTTGAAAGGGGACAAGGCCAGAGCACTAGCTGCGTATAGAACTCTTGTCACTGATTACAAATACGCTCAAAGCTGGGACAACCAGGGCTGGTGGTGGAAACCGGCAGATGCCGCTCTATCAAAGATTGACGAGCTGGAAGGACTTGATCCCCTTAAGATTGACGCTCCGCCATTGAAATCCTCTCTGAAGCTGCCTGGCAAGAAGGGCATCTGCTTCACTTTGCGAGAGACCGGTGAAAACGGGTCATGGGAAGAAAACCTCCCGCGAGTCAAAGCCTACTGGAACTATTCGTGGGGGATGCAGCGAGTTGATGTCCAACCGGATAACATGGAATACCTGCCAATGGCCTGGGGAGCATGGAAGTCCGCCGATCTGCAGGCCAACCTGAAAAAGCACGTCGTGCCTCAGATTAAAGCGGGACGAGTGAAACGCTTTCTGGGTTTCAATGAGCCTGATAAGAACGATCAGGCCAACATGTCGTATACGGCCGCTCTTAAGTACTGGCCGGAACTGGAATTGTTGAATATTCCGCTGTGCAGCCCGGCGTGTGCCAATCCGGAAGGCATCGATGATGACAGTGTCCAGGGTGTGACTGGGACGTGGATGAGAGACTTCATGCAGGAAGCCGACCGGCGAGGGTATCGCATCGACTACATCGGCACGCACTGGTACGGGAGCCCGAATCCCGATTCATTCAAGCGGAAGATGGTGAGAATTTACGAGAAATATGGCCGGCGACCACTGCTGATTACAGAGTTTGCTCCGGCAGACTGGAGTGCAAAGACGACGGCTCAAAACCGACATTCGCCTGAGAAGGTTCTCGCGTTCATGAAGGAAGTGCTTCCCTGGATCGAGGCCCAGAACTGGATAGCGGGCTATGCGTGGTTCTCATTCGAGACCAGAGACGCGGCGGGTACAAGTTCCGCTTTATTCGATGAGCACGGAAAACTGACCACCTGCGGCCGCTTCTACACAAGCGTCACGATCGACGTTCCGCGAGGCAATCAGAGCATTCAGCCGAAACTCGCGATCGGTCGCTAGTAGACGTCAGACAATCTGAAAAAAAGAAAAGACTCTATCCATGACTATTTCACGCCGATCGCTCATTAAGAGTATTACCGCGACAAGTGCTGGTCTCACATTTGGATTCCCCGGCATCCTCAGTGCGAAGTCTCCCAACGAAAAACTGAATATCGCGTCCATTGCAGTGGGAGGCAGAGGTTGGTCTGACGTGAACGGTGCTTCGCAGGGGCACAACCTGGTTGCCTTTTGTGACGTCATGACTGAAGCGTCCACGAGAAAGGGCGGGTACATAGAAGCAGCGAAGCAGTGGCCAAAAGCAAGACGGTATCAGGACTGGCGAAAGCTGCTGGACGAGAGCAAGGACATCGATGCGATCACTATTTCGACTCCCGATCACATGCATGCGGCGCCGACGCTGGCTGCGATGAGACTGGGCAAACATGTCTTCACTCAAAAGCCACTGACGCACACCATCCATGAGTCTCGCACACTGATGCTTGAAGCTCGGCGACTTGGCGTAGCAACCCAGATGGGTATCCAGAATCAATCGACCGTTGGGCACCGCATGACCGTCGCACTGATTCGCGGTGGTTTGATCGGAAAGATCAAACAGGCATACGGCTGGAGCAATAAAGGCTGGGCCGGCCCGAAAGAAGGTCGTCCTTCGAAGTCTGACGAAATACCCAAAGGCCTGGACTGGGATCTCTGGCAGGGCGTTGCTCCTGAAAGACCATATGCCGATAAGATCTATCAGCCGATGAACTGGCGCGGCTGGCTCGACTTTGGTTCCGGAACGCTGGGCGATATGGGGATCCATATTTTTGAGCCAATGGTCTCGACGCTGGGCGTTGCTCCACCGATGTCGGTCAGGAGTCTGGGCGCGGCTCCTAACCCCGAGACTTGGCAGCCAGGGAATACGATCGAATACGAGTTCGCAGGGACCGAATACACCACAGGTGACGTGCTTCCTTATGTCTGGCGCGATGGCAAAGCGGGGAAGCCGCCGCTTTCGACTTCCAGTTACCTGCCAGCCGACCTGAAATTGCCTAAACAGGGGACATTGTTTGTCGGTGAGAAAGGAGCGGTCGTTCATTCACACGGAGGCGGTCCGATTATTTTTCCCAACGGTCTTCTCGACGGTCACGATATGCCGCAAATCGAAAGACGAGGGCATTTTGAAAGCTGGCACGAAGCAATCCAATCAGGCCAGCCGGCTTGTGCATCGTTTGATTTCTCTGCTCCGCTCACAGAAACCGTCCTGCTGGGTAATATCGCCGTGAGATTCCCGAATGAGAAGCTGGAATGGGACAGTCAGGCTCTGAAGTTCACTAACAATCAGCAGGCCAACTCATTCGTACGAAGCGAGTACAGAAAAGGCTGGGATATTGAAGGGCTTTAATAGAAGCTCCGCCTCGAAATCTCAGGTAGTAAAACATCAAAGGAAGCCATCTTGAATACTGCTTACAAACTCGCGAGCACCTTACTGCTCGCCACTGCCTCGCTTAGCCAATGCGCAGAGCCAGTCACTGTATTCAACGGAAAAGATCTGACCGGTTGGACCGGAGCAGATTACGAAGTCAAAGATGGCGTTCTGATTTGTAGTGGAAAGGTACTCAGAACCGAGAAGCAATACTCCGATTATGTCTTCGAGTTTGACTTTCTCCTCCCCAAAGGCGGCAACAACGGCATTGGCATTCATTATCCCGGCGATGGCAGACCTTCCGGAGCGGGTATGGAATTACAGATCCTGGATAACAGTCATCCAAAGTATTCGAAATTGAAGGAATCTCAGTACCACGGCTCTCTCTACAAGCTGCAGGCAGCAAAACGTGGTTTTCTCAAGCCGATCGGTGAATGGAATCATCAGAAGGTCACGGTTCATGGTCCGAAGGTTATCGTCGAATTGAACGGTACAAAGATTCTGGATGCGGACCTGAGTGAACTGGCAACACAGAATCGCAAGCACAAAGGAGTCAAACGACGCAGCGGCCATATCTGCTTCTGCGGACATGGTGCTCCGGTTCGGTTCAAGGACATCACGATTCTCGAATTAACTGGAGAGAAATAATGAAACTGCTTGTCCAGTTACTTGCTCTTTCGATCGTAATCTCGCTTCTCAGTCCTGTGGCCGCTGAGGAAGAGCGAAAGCCGTTGAACGTTCTGTTCATTATTTCCGACGACCTGACAGCGACGGCCCTTGGTTGTTACGGAAACGAAGTGTGTAAAACTCCGAACATCAACAAGCTTGCGTCTGAGGGGACGCTGTTTTCCCGAGCGTATTGCCAGGCTACGTTTTGTGGCCCTTCCCGGGCATCCATGTTGTTTGGGTATTACCCATACGCCACCAAAGCGACTGGATATACCAGTGGTCGGAAAGAGGTCGGCCCCGATAAGGATAGCTGGCCCCAGCACTTCAGGAAGAACGGCTACCACAGCGCCCGTATCTCAAAAGTATTTCACATGGGCGTTCCCACGGATATCGCACCGGGTAAAGACGGCGCGGACGATCCTGATTCCTGGGATGAAGCGTTCAACAGTCCCGGGCCAGAGTCCAAAGCACCGGGAACTGGTGAAACTCTCCAGAACAATCCTGGCGGACTCAAAAAGGGAGCAGCCGGTGGGAATCGGTTCTCAGTGGTCGAGGCGGATGGTGAAGATCTGGTGCACTCGGATGGGAAAACCGCGAAGAAAGCTGTTCAACTTATCAATCAATACAAGGGCATGGACAAGCCGTTTTATCTCGCTGTCGGTTTTGTACGCCCGCATGTCCCGCTAGTCGCCCCTCGAGAGTACTTTGCGTATTACGCGGCTGAAGAGATGGTGCTTCCGCCGAAGATTCCAGGTGACTGGAATGATATTCCACGGAATCCCGGCAACAGGAGAACTTCCGAGAGTCTTCAAATGAATATTCAACAGCAGAAGAAGCTGATTCGCGCTTACTATGCGTCCGTCAGTTTTATGGACACGATGACTGGCAAGGTGATTAAGGCTCTGGAAGAAACCGGCCAGCGCAATAATACCGTGGTCATATTTACCAGTGATCATGGCTATCACCTTGGTGAGCACGACCTGTGGTCCAAAGTGAGCATTCATGACGAATCAGCGCGAGTGCCATTGATTATCAGCGTGCCAGGCAAGCCACCAGCGGTCTGCAATTCGCTCGTCGAGCTGCTTGATCTTTATCCCACCGTTTCCAGGCTTTGCGGCCTGGAGGTACCAGGAAACATTCAGGGCACCGATATTTCTCCGACGCTGGATGATCCGAAGGTCAAGGTTCACGACGCCATCCTGTCCAGCGGCAAAGGCAGACTGTATCGCGACGAGCGATGGGCTTTACTGGATTACGGAAAAAACGGTGAGCTGTACGACATGAAGAACGATCCGAAACAGTACACCAGCCTCTTCGGCGATCCTGAATACGCAGAGATCGTCGCCGAGTTAAGACAGAAGCTGAAGGCGAAGCTGGTCGAAGTCAGCAAGAACGACCTGGGGAAAGAATAATTATGATCCAACTTGACCGTCGAACTTTTCTTCGAGGGCTTGGCGTTTCGATTGCATTGCCGGCGTTCGAGTCGTTGCATGCCACAATGGAAAGCAAATCGAGCGCAAACGCGAAACGCTTTGTCTGTGTGTCGCCGAACTACGGAATGAACCCGGGCGGCTTCTTTCCGGGGCAGACCGGTACCGATTACGCGATGCCGCCTCTGCTGAAATCCCTGGAGCCGCATCGCCGGGATCTGACCATCTTCACGAATCTGGATCATCCCGGAGTTGGCGGTGGTCATGGATGTTCTCACACGCTGCTCAACGGTTTCGAATTGAAGGACACGAAGGATCGTCCGCAGCGATTGCAGTCGCTGGATCAGTTCCTGGCGGGGCACGTTGGAGAGACGACTCGGTTTTCGTCCCTGCTGCTTGGGGCTGGCGGTGTCTCATGGTCGCGGGCCGGAATCAAATTGCCGACGGATGGCGATCCAGCGAGGGTCTTTGCGAAGCTGTTCGTTGACGATAACGCAAAGGTGAAACAGCAGACGCAGAAGTTCCTGGACGAAGACGCGAGCATCCTGGACGTCGTCCGGCAGGATGCCAAACGCCTCAACACGCGTCTTGCGAAGGCCGACCAGGACAAACTGGATCAGTTCCTGACTTCAATACGAGGCGTCGAATTACAGCTGAAACGCCAGGCCGACTGGATCGACATCGCCAAACCGAAAGCCGGTGATAAGGTCATCCGCGGCGGTGATGACGACGACAAAATTGTAGATCTCGCGTATCCCTACAACACGTCGGTGATGTACGACCTGATGGTGCTCGCTTTGCAGACGAATTCGACGAATGTCATCTGTTACGGACATCCCGGCGGCAATCGAATGTTCCCCTTTGATGGGATCACACTGGGATATCACTCACTGACGCATCATGGGAAACGTCCCGAGTTGCTCAAAGAACTGTCGATCATCGAAACGTTTTACGCGGCTCAGTTTTCGCGGTTCATCCAGAACTTAAAAGAGACGCCGGACTCCGAAGGTCAATCGCTGCTGGAATCGACTGTCGTGATGTTCGGCAGCGGTATGGGTAACGCCAGCGCCCATTCCAGTCGTAACCTTCCGATCATGGTTGCCGGCGGCGGATTCAAAAATGGCAGCCATCATCGCTTTGAACGTAATGGCCGTGACGGAAGGCCATTGTCAGATCTGTTCGTCACGATCCTTCAGCAACTTGGAATCCAACGCGACAGATTTTCCACAAGCGCCAGCAACATGAACGACCTGCTGATATGAGAATAGCCCTGTTGATCATCATACTGAATGTGTCTGGCAGCCTCGTGCTGGCTGCCGATCTGAACGACGACGTACTCCGGCAGTTCCTTACGTCGTATTGTATTCGTTGCCATGGACAGAAGGTTCAGAAGGCTGACCGTCGATTCGATCAAATATCTTCGACAACAGCCAACGCTAACGAGGCCGAACTGCTGCAGGAGATCCTCGACCAACTGAACCTTGCGGCGATGCCTCCGGAAAATGAGAAGCAACCGTCTGAGGCCGTACTTAAAAGTGTGATCGTCCGTTTGACGGCGGACCTGGCGAAGGCTCGTGAAGAAGCGAGAGAGAACGTCGGCAAAGTTGTACTGCGACGTCTGAACCGCGTTGAGTACAGCAACACGATTCGAGACTTGTTTCAGCTGAAAATGATTGACTTCGACCCCACGACTACGTTTCCCGCGGACGATTCGACGGACGGGTTCGACAACGTTGGCGAAGGTCTGGTCACATCGGATTATCTGCTCCGGAACTATCTGGAAGCAGCACGCAAGGTGGCGGATAAAGCCATTCTGCCCGGGCCTCGACCACAGATGATCCATTATCAAACTGGAGGTGATTCGCCGCAGGAAGTTCTTCGCGGAGTGAGTCTTGACAAAGAAGGACGCAAAGAAGCCGGACGCATGATGATTAAGTTTCGTCAGCCGTTGGGATTGCTGCTGCTCGATAAGAAACGGGGAGTCCCGGCAGATGGCGAGTATGTCATTCGATTCTCGGCAAAGGCGGTTCGTAGAAAGTCTCGATATAAAGATGAAGACCTGCGGTACAACTCAAATGAGCCGATGCGGTTGTCCATTTCCATCGATTCACGCGAGCTCGGAGCAACTGCTCATAGGCTCATCGGTGAATACGAAATTCCTGATGACAAAGTGGTCGAAATCGAACATCGCGTCTGGCTTGAGAAAGGGTTTACCTTTCATGTCCATTGGGCCAACGGACCGAATGGCTCGTTCAAGCGCATCCTGCGGAAGGTCCTGCCGAAGTACAACAAGGACGCTCTTTACCCGATCCGGAATCCGCCGGAGATGTATGTAGGCTCGGGGCCTGAACTGCATGTTCTGAATCTGGGCATTGAAGGTCCATTCTACGATCAATGGCCGCCCGCTGGATTCGCTCGATTCTTTCCTGAACCACCGAAGAAACCTGACGCCAGCTACCTGTACGAGTCGTTGATGCGTGTCGCTTCAGCAGCGTTCCGGCGTCCTGTCAGTCGCGAAGAAATGCGTCCGTACCTTAGTTTGGCACGAAACTACCTCGGAGCGCACGATGACTTCTGGGCGGCGGCGAAATACGGCGTAAGGGCAATTCTGACCTCCCCGAATTTCCTTTATCTGGCCGAAACCACACCTTCCGATTCACAGATCCGGAAGTTGAGCGACCACGAGCTGGCAACTCGACTCTCCTACTTCCTCTGGAGTTCGATGCCCGACGATGCGCTTCGCGCCACAGCCGATCGTGGAGGGCTAAGTGATCCAAAGGTGTTACGAAGTCACGTTGAGCGATTGCTTTCGGATCCAAAATCTGCCGCGTTTACCGACAACTTCACAGGTCAGTGGCTCGGCTTGCGAAAGCTTGGTGAAATGCCGCCTGATCCGGAAACGAATCGATCTTACTACGAAGAGAATCTGGAAGAGGCGATGCGTGAGGAAACACGTCGGTATTTCCTCCACATTCTGAACGAGAACTGCAGCATTCTTGAGTTTGTGGATTCAGACTACACCTTCGTGAACCCGGCCCTCGCGAGACACTATGGCCTGTCTCAAACGTCCCTCAACGAGCGATTTGCCAGAGTGACGCTGAGTCCAGAAGATCATCGAGGGGGTCTCCTCGGGCATGCGAGTATTCTGACTGCGACATCCAACGGCGTGGAATCTCAGCCGGTCGTTCGGGGCGTCTGGATTCTTGAAAACCTGTTGGGAACACCGCCGAACCCACCACCGCCTGACGTCGAACCAATCGAACCGGACACGCGTGGTGTGTCGACGATTCGTCAGTTAATGGAGAAACACCGCAATAATCCCACCTGCTACGAATGCCACCGCAAGATCGATCCGCTTGGCCTCGCCATGGAGAACTTTGACCATGTGGGGGCGTGGAGAAGCCAATACGGCAAACGGCTCCCCGTTGACCCGTCGGGAGAGTTGCCAGACGGTACCAACATAGCCGGCCCAAGCGGCATCAGGAAGTTCCTGCTCGATCGTCCCGAGCAGTTCACTCGCTGCCTCACCGAAAAACTGATGATCTACGGCCTTGGCCGAAGCCTGAGTTTTGCCGATCGTGGAGACATCGATCGCATTGTCAGCACTGCTCCACAATACAAATACGGTCTCCGCGAAATTATCCAGCAGATCGTCGCGAGCGAGGCCTTTCAAACCAAATGAAATCGTCACTCACATTACTGATTGCACTCCTTGTCACCACAGCCGCTGCGGCGGCAGAAGAGCGACCAAACATCATCTTCATCATGGTCGATGATCTGGGCCGCGACTGGGTGAGCTGTTACGGGGCAAAGCACCAGACTCCCAACATCGATCGCCTGACCGAGCAGGGAGTGCGTTACGACACCGCCTGGTGCACTCCCATCTGCACGCCGACTCGCGTCACTTTGCTCACGGGCCAGTACCCGTTCCGACATGGTTGGACTCAGCACTATGACGTCCCACGCTGGGGCGGCGATGGCCTGAGCTGGGAGAAGTTCACGACGTTCGCCCGAGTCCTGCGCGACGCCGGATACTCAACGGCCATCGGTGGCAAGTGGCAGATCAACGATCTCCGTGAACAGCCCGAGGCGATCAGGCACCACGGCTTCGACGAACACTGCGTCTGGACGGGAGCCGAAGCGGGACACCCGGAGACTGAAGAACGATTCTGGAACGGTCACATCATGACGAACGGCCAACGATCAACAGTGAACTACGGTCCAGACACGATCAACGCGTTCATTATCGATTTCGTCAAACGCCAAAAGCGAAAGCCATTTCTTGTCTATTACCCGATGCTCTTGACGCACGGACCTCACACGAGCACGCCACTGAACCACGACAATCCGCCCGATACTGAAGAAGCCTTCTACGCTGGCAACGTTACCTACATGGATCACCTGGTCGGCAAACTCATGCGGGCCGTTGATGCTGCTGGGCTTCGCAAGAACACGCTTATCGTCTTCACAGGAGATAATGGCTCGGCGTTGTCTGGAGTACTCAACAAAAAATCCTACCCTGAAGGCAAGGGCCGAAAGGCCGACTGGGGCGTGCATGTGCCGTTTATTGTTCGAGCACCTTTCCTGACCGATGGCGGCAGAGTCTCTAGAGATTTGATTGACTTCACTGACCTCTACCCGACGTTTCTGGAACTGGCGAACGTATCGCCGCCCGACAGCTTGAAGCTGGACGGAAAGTCATTCGTCTCAAGTCTGCGCGGCAGTGAGGATCCGTTTGAAAAACGTAGTTGGATCTATTCCCAACTTGGCGAGTTTCGGATGGTGCGAGACTGGCACCACATCCTGGACAGCGAGGGCAACTTCCACGATCTGAACAAAGATCCTCGTCAGGAAAAAGAAGTCAGCCCGCTCGACAAGATCGCTCCTGGCCGTCGACAGAGGCTGGAGATGATTCTGAAACGCTTTCCCATGAACGCTCAGGAGCCGTTTCCCGGGTTCCAGGAAAAACATTCAACGTCCGCGCCTTAGCCATGCACGCAAGACGAGCGGCGTAGCGCCACATCACGCCGCGACACACCATCCACGAGCCTGCCTCAATTCAAGTGTGGAGTTCAAAAAGAACAATCTTTTCGGGAGGGCAGAGACTCGCTGAACACGTCGTCGCCGCAATCGAAAGTCCTTGTCAAAGATGCGGGAAGCGATTCTATCCAGCTTCAATTCTGCACTGAAATTGCTCCTGCACGCTCTTCAACGCTGGTCTCTACTGGAATGTTTCAGGAAAGACGCCACTGAACATCAAGTTGTTTGATCCGGCAAGGTCTTCGGCTGGATTATCGTTATTGATGCCATGGTGATCGCACCACTGTTGGATCATCCTTCGATCAAGGATCGGGTAATCTTTGACTGCCAGCAGAAGATAAACGGGTTAGATTTTATTCCTGTCTTTGCGATCGTCTTGATTGGAATGCTGACGAAAATTGCCGCTTCGATCGCGGCCCAGATCGGTCTAGTCGTTAGATTTGCGGCGATAGGGATTGGATATTTCGTTCCACCATCAGACAAAATTGTCGCGTCTCTGCACAAGTTTCGCTTTCTCGTTATTGTTTTTTACTCGCTATTGATCCTGATGCTGGCTGTGCGAGTTTAAGATTCGACGTCAGGGCGAGTGATGGAAGTTCCCACGACCGAACCGGGCATCCAGTTCTATTGTGGTAATTTTCTGGACGGACGGCTGACGGGCAGCCATACGTCCATCGAAGTCGATTCTGTCTGGAAACACAGCACCTTTCTGACAGCCCGAATCAATCAAACTTCCATTCAACAATATTTATGCTCGGCGACCAGCATAAGTCGCAAACAGCGTTCAAGTTCAGCGTCCGGTAGTAGTCCCAAAGCTGCCGTAAATACATGTCAAACAAAGAAGCTGTGGGTGATACCGATCATGAATACCAGACAACTGCTGCTTCTATTGATTTTCGTTTCGTGGGCTGAAACGGCGCAGGCTGACTATCCCTTAAAGCCGGTTCCTTTCAATGAGGTGAAAATTACCAGCGACTTCTGGCGGCCTCGGCTGGAAACGCAGCGGAAGACGCTGGTTCCGTTCGCTTTTAAAAAAACTCAGCCGGGTGTTGAACATCTTCAGGCGGCGCGGGATTTTCTGGCCGGGAGGGAAGTCGAAGGCCATCGGCCACACCGGTTCATCGATTCGGACCTCTACAAGGTCATGGAAGGTGCCGCGTACTTGCTGCAGCTTCGAGCCGATCCGGAGCTGGAAGCCACGCTGGACGAAATTGCTGAGGTGATTGAAGGAGCTCAGCACGAGAATGGGTATCTGTATCCATCTCACACGACGGGCGTCGGTAGCGAAAAGAGCATGATGGGTGACAAGCCCTACGAGTTCATCGTTCACAGCCACGAGCTCTACAACGTCGGCCATCTTTACGAAGCCGCCATCGCCTACTATCAGGCGACCGGAAAAGACAAGCTGCTCAAGGTGGCCGAGAAAAGCGCTCAGCACATCAACAAAGTCATCTTCGAAGGCGATCCGAAATACAACGACGGCAAACCGATTCGTCAGGCTCCTGGGCATCAGGAAATGGAACTCGCACTGGTCAGACTTTACCGTGTGACCGGTAAACAGCTTTACCTGGACATGGCCCGAAAGTTCCTTGAAATTCGCGGGGTGACTTACGTGCCTGACGGCGAAGGCGTCATGTCGCCGACGTATGCCCAGCAGCACGCGCCAGTGGTTGATCAGAAAGAAGCCGTCGGACACGCCGTTCGCGCCACCTATCTTTATTCGGCGATGGCTGATGTTGGAACACTGACGGGCGATGCTCGGTACGGAAAGGCTCTGGACAATATCTGGAGCAATATCACCAACACGCGGATGCACATCACGGGCGGACTGGGAGCCGTTCACGGTATTGAAGGCTTCGGTCCGAAATACGAACTGCCGAACGGCCACGCGTTTAACGAAACCTGTGCGGCGGTCGGCAACGTGCTGTTCAACTATCGCATGTTCCTGCTGCACAAAGACGCGAAGTATCTGGATGTTGCAGAAGTCGCCTTGCTGAACAACGTGCTGGCTGCTGTGAACCTGGAAGGCAACAAATTCTTTTACGTAAATCCGCTGGATGCGGACGGCAAATACCCGTTCAACCATGGAACGGCTGGTCGAGCCCCGTGGTTCGGTACAGCGTGCTGCCCGTCGAACATGGCTCGCCTGTTGCCGCAGGTTCCTGGAATGACCTACGCACACGACGACAATGATCTATACATCACGTTCTACGCCGAGAGTGAGACTTCCATCGAGATCGGCGGCACGGACGTCGCGATTCAGCAGAAGACGGCCTATCCCAACGACGGTGAAATCAGCATCGCTGTGAATCCGAAACAGGCGTCAAATTTCCGCATGCTGTTGCGAGTACCGACCTGGACGCAGGACCGCTTCGTTCCCGGAGAGCTTTATCAGTACGTTGATTCGTCATCGGATGAAGTGGTACTGAAGGTCAACGGCGAGCGAATCAAAGGCCGAATCGAAAACGGTTTCGTCGCCATCGATCGCGAATGGCAGGCCGGCGACCGCGTTGAACTTCATCTCCCCATGCCATTGCGGTTGAACAAGTGCCATCCCGCTGTTGTCGCAAACAAGGGACGATTGGCGTTCACTCGCGGCCCGTTCGTGATGTGTGCCGAGGGCGTCGACAATGGCGGTGCAACTCAGCGGCTCTTTTTTGAAACGTCGCCCGTCACTTCGGTCGCTAAATTCACGACGAAGCGGATTGAAACTGGCTCGTTCGTCCAGGCGGATGTGTCGGCTCAGGCTGTTAACAAAACTGGAAATATCGAAGCCACGAAAATTGCGCTGACGCCTTACTACGCATGGAACAATCGTGGACCGGGGTCAATGACGGTCTGGTTTCCAACACGGTCAGACATGGCCGTCTACGATCCGCATGTTCTGCCGAAAGAAAGTGTCTTCAAGAAGATCACCGCATCCCACACGGCCGGCGAAGACACCATCATCGCCGTCGGTGATGGCCAGGTCGATAAGTGGTCGAGCGGAAACAAGGCCTCTCGATGGACCAGTCGTGGTCAGGCGGGCAAGGCCCAATGGGTCATCGGACGCTTTCACGAAACAAAGGACATCCGCAGCGTCGGAGTTTTCTGGATGGACCGCTGGCAAGGCGACGTCAGATTTCCTAAAGAGTGGTCGCTTGAAGTCGAGCAGAATGGTAAGTGGAAGCCGTTCGAGCTTTACACCACTGACCGCTACGACACCCGAGCTAACCAGTACAACGTCGTCCACCCCGCAGCCCCGCTGAAATGCGACGCGATCCGCATCAGAATGACACCGAAAGAAGACACCAGCGTCGGCATCATCGAGGTGCAGGTCGCATTTGAGGAGTAGCGGAACACCGTAATTGGCCCGCGTAAACGAGTCATGGGCAGTACTTTACAGTGCTGTTTGTCACGTGACATTGTCAGTGAAATACGGCGAATCCTGAATTGGCTCAAGTTTCATCCGGGCAATTTCCTGGTGGCTCGGAGTATCCCTCTGACATGAACGAGAATCAGGAGAACTCAACCGATCACGAGGCTTTCCTCAGGCTATATACGAGGTTTGAGGGCAATCTACGCGCATTCGTAGCGTCGCTTCTGCCGACCTGGGAAGGCGTCGATGAGGTGATGCAGGAGTCGAGCGTTGTCCTGTGGCGGAAGTTCTCGCAGTTTGACCAGAGTGCTGAGTCTGGGTTCCTCAATTGGGCGTTCATGATTGCCCGCTATGAAGTTCTGAAGTACCGCCGACGGCGGGCGACGGATCGACTGCGGTTTAGTGATGACGTTTTCGAACTCCTGGCCAATACGGCGGAAAGTGCCATCGCCACTCAGGACCAGCGAATACGACTGCTTCGGGAGTGTGTGGCGAATCTTGAACCGGCTCAGTTGGAGCTTGCGAAAGCCGTCTACCAGGACGGGGCCGCGATCAAAGACGTTGCCGACAAGGTCGGAAGAACTCCGACGGGCCTGTACAAGGCGCTGGCGCGCATTCGGAACCGACTTGCCGCTTGCGTTCAGTCAAAGCTTAGTGCCACCGTTACGGAAGGCCTGACATGAGCACTGAGCAACGTGATCTTGAGCTGGTGAACGGCTACTGCACGGGGAGTCTGACCGATGCGGAATTCCTCGAACTGGAAGCCCGGCTGCGCGAGAGCAGTCAATTACGCCAGCTTCTGGTCGAGTATCGCTCGATCGAGACGGCTCTCCCCACGTCTCTTCCTTTCGACTCGATTCGACCGTCTGAGCCTGACGCGGGTGTAAAGGACGGCGTCATCCGGCGTCTGCGGTTTGAAGTTGTGGCACTGGCTGCTGTAGTGGTGATGCTCGCTGGCGGAGTCTTCTTGTTGTTGCCGGTGAGCCCCGTGCAGAACCCAGTCGATCTCCGGCGAATCGCCGTTGTGGCAGATTCTGTCGGTGCCTACCGGGCAGAAAACGTTGCCATCCAGCCGGGTGAAAGCATTGCAGCTGGTCATCTAACTCTGCTGCGTGGTGTTATTCGGCTGGACTTTGTTAATGGAGCGAGCCTCGCGGTTGAAGGGCCGGCAAAGATCGACGTCGTCAATAAGATGCGAGTGGTGCTACAGCGTGGCGTTGTCACGGCGACAATTCCGGAATCGGCCATTGGCTTTGTGGTGGATACGGACACTGCGCACGTTGTCGATCTGGGGACCGCATTTGGAGTTTCTGTTGGAAACGACGGAACAACGGACGTGTGTGTGTTTGAGGGCGAGGTCTCTGTCAGTAGAAATGGCTCGACATCAAGCGAGCCAACGCTGGTCCACGAAGGGCAGGCTGTCCGTGCGTTAGAGCAATCGTCAACGATTGATTCGACGCACTACGAAGTCGCTCCTTTTGAGAACGCATGGCCGGTCAATTCCGGGGTGCTCCAGACAACGGGCTCCATGCGCTTTGTCTCGCCCGGCCCCGACTTCCATCCTGGCAACTATGAAGATAAT
Source organism: uncultured Planctomyces sp. (assembly GCA_937904325.1). Taxonomy (GTDB): domain Bacteria; phylum Planctomycetota; class Planctomycetia; order Planctomycetales; family Planctomycetaceae; genus JABMPE01. The sequence goes on along the minus strand of CALGTK010000107.1, from coordinate 71,823 downwards.
GAGCACATCGTGGTGTTTCCCGAACGTACCGGTTTCATTCCAGAAGAAGCCATACGAGTGGATATGGTCGATCCAGGGGAATACGCCAGGACTGATTATCGAGATAAGCCTGTACTGCCATCCGGGCGGCGATTGACGAGCTATCTGCTGCAGCTGGACGCTTACCCGGAAGGGAAGAACCCTAACCGAAGGCGCAGCGTTCGCGGTCAGCTCACTTTTGCTAATCCAATCGTCGGTGTGATCACCATGAACCGATTGTTGAAAGAATCGGAGGCTGTCTTTGGCCTTCCAGATGTGTCCTACCCAACGCCGCGGACCATCGAACCGCGTCCGGAAGGTGATCTGCGAAAGGGGTTCGATAGTCTCATCCTGGCGGCTGACCGCCGCACGCTCTTTGTTGAACTGCAGGAAAACCCCGGTCATCTCGATCAGATTCGCGTCTTGATCGAAGCAGAAGAATAGATGGTAACCCGCCGCGTGAGTGAGGGATTCGTGTGAGTCCCTCGCTCACGCGTCGGGTTTCCACAAACACTGAATCCATGAAGAACACCGAATGAAACGAAGCACCTGCATTCTATCCGTAATCGCACTTCTGGCTTCGACTTCGTCGGCTGCAACACCACCGAACTTCGTTGTTGTCTATGTCGACGATCTTGGCTGGGCGGAGACGTCGGTCGAGATGATCAAGGGACGGCCGGATACTCGAAGCGATTACTACCAAACTCCCAATATCGAACGAATCGCCAAAGATGGGATGGTTCTCTCTTCCTGCTACTCGCCATCCGCACTGTGCGCACCTTCGCGGAACAGTCTGCTGCACGGAATGACTCCCAGTCGACTTCGTTACACGGTTCTCTCTGCTGTGGAAGCGAAGAAGCAATACATGGGGCAGATAACCATTCCACTTTCTCTCAAGAAAGCTAACCCTGATTACAGGACGGCTCACTTCGGTAAGTGGCACAACGAAAGTATCAAGCCGACCGAAGCAGGCTATGACGTGACAGACGGACCGAATGGTAATGGTCCAGGAGACTTTGACGATGATCGCATGACGCATCTTCCCGATGGCGATCCGAAGCGTATCTTTTCGTTGACGGACAACAGTATTCAGTTCATGAAAGATCAGGTCGCCGCGGAGAAGCCTTTCTACCTGCAGCTTTCGCACTACGCGATGCATATCTGGCACGACTCGTTGAAAGAAACCCGCGAGAAATACAAGAAACTGCCCAAAGGCAGGAAGTACGGCAAACAGGACGACACGCCGGAAGAAGACATTTCCATCGCGACTTACAACCATGGTTGGATCATCAACTATGCAGCGATGCTGGATGATGTGGATCGAGCCACGGGGACCTTGCTTGATGCGATCTATCAGCTCGGCATCGCCGACAATACCTACGTGATCCTGACCTCTGATAATGGTGGTGGCTTCCGAGGTAATGCTCCTCTCAAAGGTGGCAAAGGCAGTCTATACGAAGGCGGTATTCGCATGCCGTCCTTTGTTCGCGGCCCCGGTATTAAAAGCGGCAGCTATTGCGATGTGCCGGTCGTGCAGTGGGATTTTCTGCAGACGTTTTATGACCTTGCTGGAGGAACGAGGCCTCTGCCTGCCGATCTGGACGGAGGTAGTCTGCGAGATGTCTTTGAGAATGGAAACAAGGGCACCGTTGAACGGAATACAGAAGCACTGGTGTTTCATTTTCCCTGGCACACCGGCGAGCCCGAATCGGTCATTCGCCGAGGCAACTTCAAGCTTCGTAAGGACCTCGACAGCCTGAATGTTGAGTTGTTCGACGTCACGAATGACATCACAGAAAAACACGATCTGTCAAAACAAATGCCCGAACTGGTTAAGGAACTCGACCGACTACGCAGCGACTATCTGGATTCTGTCGATGCCGAGACTGTAACGCTCATTCGCCGCAACTATGTGGAATTGCTGGAAGGCGGCTGGATCGAAAATGGCAGGAAACGGCTCGCAAGACTGAAAGCGGAACTCGCCGCGGATCCGGACAACAAGCAAAAGGCGTTCAAAGTCGATGTCTCACAAAACCACGTCGATTTTCAGGACCGTCAGCTCAAGCGTTCTACGGAGCTGATTCAAATGCACGAGAAACGTGGAACGGCGGATCGAAATTGAGCCCACGTAAATGGACGACAACCGGGATTATCCAACTTTCGAATAGAGGAACCATGAAAGCCAAAATCATATTTCTGATACTACTGCTCGTCCTGAGCACACAACACTCCATTGCCAAAGAACCCAACTTTATCCTGATCTACACCGACGACCTCGGCTATGCGGATACGTCCGTCCAGATGATGGATGCTGAGCCGAGCACGAAGCACGATTTTATCCAGACACCGGGACTGGAGCGTCTGGCCAAACTGGGTTCACGGTTCACGGCGGCTTACGCTCCGACTCCGACCTGCACAGGATCCCGCATCAGCATCCAGCTCGGCATGACCCCAGCTCGTACACAATACCGCAACGTTTTTGATGTGCTTTCCCACTACCAGCGTCCCGATGGCTACGACGACGAAACGACGCTGGGGGAGATGTTTAAGGATTCGGGCCAGAACTACATCACAGCGATGTTCGGCAAAGGCGCGAGTGCTCTGGGACGTTTCGAAGACGCTGGCTACGACGTGACCGACGAGCTTCCCGGCGAGCCCGGCGGCAATGGCAACGGTCACGGTTCGTATTGGGACGTGAAAAAGAAGACTCCGTTTCCTGCCGACAACCCCAAGCGAATGCGCTCGCTGCGAAAAGATTCGGTCGCTTTTGTGAATAAATACGCTGGCGAACAACCATTCTTCCTGATGGTCTCTCACTACGCAGCCCATATTCCACACCTGGCGACCAAAGAGGCATTCGAGCGAAATAAGAAGCGATGGATCGAAGAAGGACGTGACACGAAAGACATCGACGTCGAAAAATCCAGCGTCCACCGTAACGTCATCTACGCGGCGATGATCGAAGAGATGGACATGAACGTTGGCGCTCTCATAGACGTGCTGGATGACAAAGAGGAACTCGACAACACCTACATCATCTTTACGTCGGACAATGGCGGCGGGCATTCTCGAAGGGAAAAGGTCGACGGTGAGAACCGTCGTTTCAACGGTCCGCTTCAGGAAGGCAAACGCTCCATCTACGAAGGGGGCATTCGCGTCCCGACCGTTATTGCCGGTCCCGGCATCAAAGCGGGCTCACAATGCGATGTGCCGATCGTGCAATGGGACTTTCTGCCAACTTTTCACGACCTGAGCGGCAGCAAGGCTCCACTCCCCAAAGGCGTCGATGGTGGCAGCCTGCGGGACGTATTCGTCAACGGGAATCAGGGGAAAGTGAACCGCGCCGCACCGGGGATTATTCACCATTATCCGTGTCATTATCACCCGCCGATCAGTTCGATCATCATCGGCGACTATAAGATGATGAGACACCTCAATTCGGGAGAAATCAAGCTCTTTAACATCAGGAAAGACTATCGCGAGCAAAACGATCTTCGGGGTTCCATGCTCGAAAAAGTTTCGGAGATGGACGCAATCCTCCGAGATTATGTTGAGGAAGTCGATGGTGGTACGGCCGAACAGGTTCGCGAGGCTCTCTACAAGACGATGGACCGACACAGCAGCCAGGCGAAGGACGGCTTTCGAAAGAAGCTGGCCCAACTGGAAGAAGACAATCCGTCCGACCTTGAAACTCAGAAAGCGGCACTCTTGACGGAGTTGAATCAGAAACTGAAGAAGAGCGCGATTAACAAAGAGAAGACCCGACTGCACGCAAGACTCCATTCATGGAGAGAAGGCGCTTCCAAGAACGAAGCTGAAGCAAACGTCGAGACCGAATGGGTAGACCTCACGGCAGAGCAGGTTCTTCAGAAGAAACCGTGAGCGAGTCTCGGCGGCGGCGCGCGGCCAATCTTGATCCTTCAAACGAACCAGATTAACTCTGACTGACACGGCAATAAGTTATGAACAAGATATTCAGGGCATTGTTTGTCACACTGTTTTCCTTCGCAGCCCTGCCAATTCAGGCTGCTGAGACCCCGAACTTTGTCATCATCTACGCAGACGATCTGGGTTACACCCAGACCAGCGTTCCGATGATGAAGGGCCGGCCCGAACTAACGCACAAGCTGCATCAGACACCCAATCTTGAGAAGCTCGCCAGGCGGGGCATGCGTTTTTCACATGCATATTGTCCTTCGCCGGTCTGCACCTCTTCCCGGGCGAGCATTCAGTTCGGCATGACCACAGCCCGTGTGGGTTGCGTCTCGATTCACGACGTGGTCATGAACAAGAAGCAGATTGACCTCGGGACAAACCTTTCCATTGCGGAAATGTTCAAGGAGGCGAATAAGGGCTACGTGACCGCCTTCTTCGGCAAGGGCTGCACACCGATGGGGTGGTTCAAGGATCACGGATACGACGAGACCGACTTCATCCACAAACACCCGAACGGAAATGCTCACGGTGACTGGTGGGAACCCACGACAAAGACACCCATACCCGCTGATGATCCGAAACGAGTATTCAGCCTGGCGAAGACATCTACTGACTTCCTGAAGGAACGTGGCAAAGACAAGAAGCCGTTCTATCTGATGATCTCTCACTATGCAGTTCATGTTCGCAATACTTCACTGAAGAGTACGCGGGAAAAGTACTTGAAGATCGTTGCCGAAGAGAACGGCATCGAAGGAAGCATCCCGGACATTTCGCGATTCGACAAAAACGCAGATGAGATGCCGAAGAAGCTTCAGTCCCTTTGGGAGAAAGCTAACTACGCAGGCATGATGGAAAACATGGATTCATCCATCGGCATGGTGCTCGACGAATTGAAAGCTCAGGGATTGGACGAGAACACCTACGTCATCTTTTCATCCGACAACGGCGGCGGCCAGAGCAACGCACCTCTGCAGGGCGGCAAAGCGAAAATGTGGGAAGGCGGTCTGCGTATACCGATGATTGTCGCCGGTCCTGGTGTCGCCGCAAATTCACAATGTGACAAACCCGTGGCACAGTGGGATTACCTGACGACGATGCACGATCTTGCTGGCAGCGCCGCTGCACTGCCCGACAATCTCGACGGCATCAGCCTGCGTCCCGTCCTGGAACACGGCAACGATGGCGAACTTGCCAAACGCGACACCGGACTCGTGTTTCACTTTCCAGCTTACTACACCGTGCCGATCACGTCTTATCGCGATGGTGATTTCAAGCTTATGCGTCACTTGAACAGCGGAGAGATCAAGCTATTCAATGTTGCCGGGGACATGGGTGAGTCCAACGATCTTTCAAGAGCAATGCCGGAAAAGGCCGCCGACATGGTTCGCAAACTTGACGCCTATCTGGAGAAAGTCGGTGCCTGGAAGATGGAAGAAGTCTACGCGACCCGCACCGAAGAACTCGAAAAGTGGATTGCGGATGACAAAGAGAAAGTCGCGAAGATCAACCAACAGTTAAAGACTGACAACCTGGACGCCAGCGATCGCAAAAAACTCCAGGCAGAATTGAAGTCAGCCCAATCAAGGCAGACCCATCATCTCAGCAATCTGGAGAAGCTGAATCAGAACCGCAAATCCTCCCGCTGGTTCTAAACTCATTGCCGCCCCATCTCTCGTTCATAATGGTCGCGGCGATGGGGTGATGACAACGGCATCGTTGCCTCCCGTTCTACGTAATTCGAGTCCCTGCCACCATGAAGCAATACACTCTGGTCATCCTCTGTCTTCTCTCCATTCTGGTGGGTCTCGAATCGGCTACTGCGGGAAATTCGAAGAGTGAGAAGCCGAACATCGTGGTCATCTTCATCGATGACATGGGGTTCGCGGATCCGAGCTGCTTTGGTAATCCGCTTATCAAGACGCCGCACATCGACAATCTCGCTGCGGAAGGCATCAAGTTGACCAACTTCTACGTCAACTCGCCGATCTGTTCCGCCTCACGAGTCGCCCTCACCACCGGTCAATATCAGGGGCGTTGGAAGATCCATTCGTTTCTGAACTCTCGAGCTGGCAATGCGAATCGTGGCATGGCGAATTATCTCGATTCGTCCGCCCCGACGACGGCGAAGAAGCTGAAAGCGGCTGGTTACGCGACCGCCCACTTCGGAAAATGGCACATGGGTGGCGGCCGTGACGTCGACGACGCTCCTTTGCCACAGGCCTACGGATTCGACGAATCCCTGGTTTCGTTCGAAGGTCTGGGCGACCGCATTATTTCCAATCCGAAGGGTGTCAAAAGGGCGCGGGCCCTTGGCCACGGAAAGGTCATCCCCTGCGAGCGATGGGAGAGAATGCAGATTCAGACAGATCGTACGATCGACTTCATTCGACGCCATCGTGATAGCCCGTTCTACGTCAGGTTGTTTCCGAACGACGTTCACGACGCGCACGTGCCACATCCTGGTAGTGCCGACAAATTCAAATCCGTTTCCGACGATCCTTATGTTCGCGACTTTTTCGCGGTGCTCGAAGAGATGGACAGGCAGATCGGGCGGGTCATTGCGACAATCGATGAACTGAATCTTGGAAAGAACACGTTGATCCTCTTCACCAGCGACAACGGTCCCACGGACTGGCCAAGAAAATACAAGAGCGGGCCTCCGGCGGGTTTCACTGGTCCTTACCGGGGTCGGAAGTGGTCACTGTTTGAAGGCGGCATCCGCATGCCGTTCATCGCGCGTTGGACTGGTACAATTCCGCCCGGGATTGAAGACACATCCAGCGTGATGAGTGCGATTGATGTCTCTCCGACCATCTGTCGATTCGCTGGAGTGTCAGTCGAGGATGATCTTGATGGCCTGGACCGCAGCGACGTTGTCCTCGGCAAGGCTTCCCGTCGTGCGAAACCTGTGTTCTGGCAATATGGCCATCCTCACGCGATCCTGAAGGGCGGCAAACCGGAGCACCAAAGCCCCACCTTCGCCATGCGCGATGGCCGCTGGAAATTCCTGATCAACCCGGATGCCAGCGAAGCCCAGCTGTTTGACCTCGAAGCAGATGAAGGTGAGACGGCCAATCTTCTTTCAGAACAACCGGAGCGTGCCGCCGCGATGGCCAACCAAATCTCCGCGTGGGCGGACGACGTCGGGTTTGCGTTCGATGAAAAGGCTCCCCTCACCGCACCCGTACCCACGATTGCAATTCTCGCCACCAACCAACTCCTTCGCTTTGTGAACCATGGCGTCAGCGGCGACACAGCTTCGCTTCAATTGGATGGAAAATCATGGCTCGATCTGCCTGTGTTTCGAGTACCAAAAGTGGCCGGAGGCCGATCGCTGCAAATCAAGGGAACCATCCGTCCGAGTGCCCCATCGGGAGTCATCTTCGCTCACGGCGGCAGTCGAGCTGGCTACAGCGTTTATCTCGATGAAGGCCAACTGTGCTTTGTCGCGTGCGTGAGCAAGAAACGCACGGTGGTCCGATCCTCGATCGCGATCAGCGGTCCTGCCAGTTTCGACGCCAAATGGAATGCGACAGGAGAAATGTTTCTCAAAGTGAATGGCAAGCTCGCGGGGAAAGCAAAGCCAGGAATCATCCACCACGAGCCCGGCGACTCCATTCAAATCGGTGCCGACTTAATCCAACCCGTCGGGAACTACACCACGCCGAACAACTTTTCCGGCATCATCGAAAATCTCACGTTCAAGTATCCGAACGGAACCTGACGAGTTGTCGATACTCCAAAATTACGTCGGTCCAATCTTCCAATCAATAAATAGAAACTTGTTTTTCCATGAAACATCTCCCTTTCATCGTTCTGGCTGCCTGCGTTGTTTCTGACATTACTGTCTCCGCAGACGCAGATGACCGTTTGGTTCTCGTCGGCGCATCTTATGGAAACAACGTTCTTGCCATCTGTGAATCAGATGGAAAGGTGCTTTGGAAACACAATACGGCGGGGCCACAGAAAGGACACGCCGGGCACCATGATGTCCACTTGCTGCCCAGCGGAAATATTCTGTTTCATGACTCCTGGACAAAAACGCAGGAGCTCACGCTAGGGAAAAAAGTCGTGTGGGAATACGACAGCGCCACGATGAATGGAAATGAGGGTAAGAAAGTTGATGTGCACGCGTTCGACCGGCTGGACAACGGTGAAACTGTCATTGTGGAAAGCAGAGTCGGCCGAATCATCCATGTCGACAAGGACGGAAAACTTGTCAAAGAGGTGCCGCTTGGCGAAGGCGACCGCAAGAAGACGCGATTGATGCGAATTCTGGACAATGGTCACTACCTCGCCTGTGCAGAAAAACCTGGAGTCGTGACCGAATACGATGCCAAAGGGAACGTGGTCTGGGAATACGAAATCGGTACCAAAGTCTTCGGCGCGATTCGACTGAAGAACGGTAATACATTGATCTGTTCCGGCAGCGGAAACAGCGTCGTTGAAGTGACTCCCGAGAAAAAGGTCGTCTGGGAGATTTCCGAAACAGTCCCTGGCTCAAAGATTACGCTTGGTTGGATGACGGCCCTGCAAGAATTGCCCAATGGAAATATCGTTGCTGGAAACTGTCATGCCGGCGAAGAGAATCCTCAGATTTTCGAGATCACGAAAGACAAAAAGGTTGTCTGGGAATTCGACGAGTGGGACCTCGTGGGTAACGGGCTCGCCTGCTGGCAAATCCTGGATGCTCAACAGTCGGCGATGGTCAGGAAACAGCTTGCGGCTCTGGAGAAGTGAGCTTTGCATTTTGAATAACTGAATTTAACCGACGACATTTGGAAAGACACGAAGGCTCGGAACTCAGAAGGTTTGGAACTCATTATGCGGACCAACACAATGACATCGCGTCTCATCCTGTCTCTATTCTGCATCTGTGCGATCTCCGCGATCGCAAATGCCGAGACTCCCTCTCCGCCCAAATCGCTGATGTGTATTCCTGGCGAGCTTATTTTCTCAGAAGACTTCGATCCGAAGACGGTCTCAGATCGCTGGGGATTCAAGGCCGATTTCGCATTGCGTGATGGCGCTCTGCTGCGGACGAACGTCGATCCGACCGAAACTAAACGGGTCTTCCTCAAAGACTCCTCCTTCCACAATACGATCATCCAGTTCGACTTCATATTCTCCGGCCGGACGAACGACCTTCGGCTCGTGACTGGTAGCGGCGGACACTACAACAGCGTCACTCAAATCCACGCCGATCACTTCCAGGTCAATACCCCGGTCGATCGCGATGCAGGACTGGTTCCCGCCCAGCTTGGCGAATGTGTCCGTAAACCTCGTCGCGACCAATGGCAGACCATCACGGTCGAATACTGGCGCGACGAAATCGTTTCACACCTGAGCAACAAGGAGTTTGTTGTCGGCAAACACCCGATCATTGACCGCACTCGCCAGTATTTCGCCTTTCAGTTCGATCTCCCCGGTGCCTCGATCGACAACGTCCGCGTCTGGAAGGCCAGCGGCCAACGCGAAGACTGGATCGTGACTCGCCAGCAACTCGCGAAGGCCCAGGCCAACCGCGACCCGGTCAGTCGCGACCCTGCCGAGCGTTACAAGCTTGCCTGCATGAACCTCAAATCCCGCCTCACACTGGAGGACCAGGCCTACCGGGACCTCGTGGCCAGGCACGAAAAGTTCCAGGCTGCTTTGCACGTGGAATACGCGGAAGCCTTCGTTACTCACAAGCAACTCGGCAAACTCATCGCAAAGAAGAAACAGCACATCAAGGCGACCGACCCTGACTTCAAGATTATGGAAACTCTAGTCCACAAAGCACGTCGCGCGGAAGACGATTACGTCCTCTCCACAAAGCCCGAGCTTGCGCGGCTCAAAGAGGATGGAGTCAACAGAAACCGGTTCCCGTCGGAACTCGGCTTGGTCCGCGCCCAACTCGAAGCCGCCGGTGACAAGCAACTCGCTGCGTTCGTCGTCGAAACGACCCGTCGACAAGCCGAGCTTGAATCCCACTACCCGAAAGCCTTCGAAATCGTGGACGCCGCCGTCACAGAACGCAACGCCATCCGTAAATCGCTGAACAGTGATCCCGAGTTTCAGGTCCGCAACAGAGCTGTCGTCGCCGCCAGCAAGGCGATCAAGGAGTACGAGCACGAAACCGATCCGAATCTCGCGAATCTCGAAGCTGATGCAAAGGCCTACACCGCGTCCAATAAACTGGACAGCTTGTAATCTTCGATTTTCAACTCAATTAAAGTAGTGGCAGTTTCGTCACAGTTTGGTAGCGTTTCGGGTTGCCAAAGCCGAAACAGTTAAGGAGCTCAACCTGCCCCACGATATATCAATGCCCATGAAACTCTTCACTTCCATCGCGATGCTATCGATCATTGCCACAGCACAGGCATCGGAACCGGTGAGCTTTGAACGCGAGGTGCTGCCGCTGCTCGAACAGCGGTGCAACAAGTGCCATCACGAAGATGAACAAAGCGGCGGACTGGACCTGACTCGGTTGGAGACGATGCGTCGCGGGGGCGATGAGCTCGGTGCGGCGATCGTGCCCGGCAAGCCGGATGAGAGTTCGCTCATTCAGGTGCTGACCGGCGTCAAAGAACCGTCGATGCCTGAAAACGGCGATCCGTTGCCGACGGCTGAGATCGCTCTGCTGCGACGATGGATCGCGGAAGGCGCGAAGGACGATTCGATGATCTTTCCGGCTGACGACGTGGCGTTCTTCGAGCGGGAGATCCGTCCGGTGCTTGCAGAGCGATGTTTCAAGTGTCATGCCGGTGACGAACCCGAGCACGGACTGCGGCTCACGTCGCGTCAGGGGATTCTAGGCGGAGGTGCGCGTGGGCCGGCGGCCACCGTCGGAAAGCCGGATGAGAGTCTGCTTATCAAAGCGATTCGGCACGAGGGCGAACTGCAGATGCCTCGCGGCGGCGACAACTTGAGTGATGCTCAGATCGTGGCGTTCGAAATGTGGGTTGCCAAAGGGCTGCCGTGGCCTGCCGACCGAAAGGTGCTGGCTCGCGAGAAGCAGTTCACGATCAGTGATGCCGATCGCAACCACTGGGCATTTCGTCGGCTGCCGAAGGACAACACTCAGTGGAGCATCGACAGCGAATTGCAACGGCACCACCGTCGACTCGGAGTGATGCCAGCGAAGGAAGCACGCCGTCACCAATTGCTGCGGCGAGTCACGTACGACCTGATCGGCTATCCGCCCACGTTGGAAGAAATCAAAGCTTTTACGAACGACGATTCACCCGGTGCCTATGAAAAGGTGGTGACGCGGCTGCTCGATTCTCCGCATTACGGCTGGCGATGGGGGCGACATTGGATGGATTACACACGCAATGGTTCGACCGGTCAGCCGACGCGTGGACCGGCGATCGACGCGGATCGTTATGAAGCCTGGGTGGTTCGCTGTTTTAACGACGACCGTCCCTGGGACTGGTTTGCTCGCGCACACATTGCTGGCGACAAGATGCCGGCATGGAACGGACGCGACTATTCCATCGATCAGGCACTCGCAGCCGTCGTGCCAATCAACGGGCCGCGCACGTTTGAGAACGCCGCTGTTGAATCGTTTGTGCTGATGGACAAGTTGGACGAAGGCATCGAGTTTCTTGGGCGATCCCTGATGGGAATCAGTCTGGAATGCGCCCGTTGTCACGACCACAAGTTCGATCCAATTTCACAACTAGACTACTACGCCTTGCTCGGCTTCTTCCAAAGTAGCGGACACGCACCCCTTCCCGTCGACACCACATCAAGGGCCGAGGCCGACCAGTATGCACTTCGCCTCGCAGCATTGATGCAGGAGAAAACCACTCTCGAAGGCCGCCTTCGTCGACAGGCGTTGGCAGCAAGCATTGCCGCGAAGAAAACCCGTGGCGTTGAGGGCCGCAAATATTTCATCAACAACCGCACCATCGAGATCACGCCCAGGGCAAAACGCCTTCATGAAATCGACCTGGTGCTGTTGAAGGCCGAATTGGAGGACGCTCAGAGTCAGGGCAAGTCGCGGTTGGCCGACGACATCCGCAAGGCCGCCCGCGAGAAGGAAAAGATGCTGGCCAACTTCACCTTCTCCCCGCTAAATCTCGGGCCGTCTTTCGATCACTTCATCAACGGTCACAAGAGCCAGATTGGATTGATCGAGCGCGCGGAAGTCTTTGGTTTGCCGGAACTCACGAAGGAGCTGAAGAAGGCCGACGTTTTCTGGGCTGCCGAACGCAAGCTTTGGGGTCGACGATACCGCTTCGGCGGATTTGCCGACACAGACCCGGAGGTGGCGGAACTCGCCAGGATGGACGATCGCATTCAGGAGATCGCCGCGGAACTGCCTGCAAACGTGCTGCGCCAATGGGAGGAACCCAAGCCGAACCACCTTTACGTGCGCACCGACGGCGGACTGCGCCGCGCAGAAGAACTCAGGGATCTGCCACGCCCGGAGGGGGCTATTCTGAATGCCAACGACCCGAAGATCGCCTGGCTCTTCAAACCCTACATTGGCGATGCCCGCATTCTCGATCGGGGCGATGTGCTCTATCCCGGCGAACTCATCCCGCGTGGCTTCCCTGAGTTTTTTGGCGAACCAGGGTTTTTCGGTGAATCGAAACCGCGACTCGAAGGCAGCGGACGTCTGCAACTCGCCAACTGGCTGACCGTTCCGGACTCTACGCAGGCCGCGTTGATTGCTCGTACAGTTATTAACCGCGTGTGGCAAAAACTGTTCGGTCAGGCTCTTTGCCGAACACCGAAGGAACTGGGACGTCTCGGTCAGAGCCCGGAACTCCCGGAGGTCATTAATGGTTTGGCCGCTCGTTTCGTGACGCATGACTGGTCAGTGAAATCCGTCGTCCGGGAAATTGTGCTGAGCAAAGCCTACCGGCGGGATTCGGTCGCCTCCGATCAGCACATCGAGCGAGACAGCAACAACCACTTCTTTGCCAGGCAAGCGGTGCGCCGTCTGGAATATGAGCCGATTGCCAACACCATGGCCTGGTTGGTTTCCGGTCGACGTTATGACTCTCCAGGAGCGCGGAACTCTGCACTGCCCACCGCTGCCGATTATCCTCGACATTTTGACGCGGCGCCGAACGTTGAACTGGTCGAACGCCGCACGGCCTCGATCACGGCTACTCAGGCTCTGTTTCTAATGAATCAACCCAATGGCGCTCACGGTGTCGCAGACAGATTCCTGCAACGCATTGGTCGCGATGTCAGTATCGAACAAATCTTCTTTGCAATCATGCAGCGTCCTCCGACAAATCGCGAGTTGATGCTGGCGGGGGAGTTCGAACAACGGTCCGACTTCGTCGCCGCGCTGCTTTGCGCCAACGAAACCATCTATCTGGATTGAAAATAGAAGGTAATTTCAACTCTTCTGGCAACTCGACGCGTCAGTGAGGGATTAGTCCCTCACTGATGTTTTGGGTTACCAGATCAGGTATGCCATAAGCCTTGAAAACGTTTCAAGGCAACTGTTCCGTTAATGCCAACCCACCGAAACACTGAAGGTTCCCTCATATGGACCGTCGCCACTTTCTGCACACCTCTACCGGCATTGTTGCGACCGCCGCTGCCTGGGGCGAAGCCAAAGCGGCTGAGCTGCATCATCCCGGCAAGGTGAAGAGCGTTATCTTCTACTACTGTAAAGGTGGACCTTCTCAGGCTCATACTTTCGACAAGCCGAAACACGTGAGCGATCCCGAGCTCTATCCGTGGAACTTCTCACGCTGCGGCCAATCTGGCCTGGAAATCAGCGATCTATTTCCCAATCTTCAATACCATGCGGACGATCTGTGTGTGATTCGTTCCGGTTACGGAGCGGTTGCTTCGCACAATGAAGCAGGCATCCACATGTTCACAGGCGCCAGCGAGGCGCGGGCAAGCCTTGGCGCATGGATGTTACACGGGCTCGGCACAGGCAATCCCAATCTGCCGGGACATGTTCTGCTCACGGGCCGGGTGGATGGAGACAAGTGGGCGAAGTCGGACGGATCGGTTCATGGAGGTGCTCGGTCGGTCGGCGCGGGAGCTTTACCACCGTCTCTGCAGGCCCAGCTAGTCAACAACCTGGAAGAACCGATCGCGAATCTCGACAGCCCGTTCTCAGCCGCTGGGCAGACGCAATGGCTGACAAGACTCGGCGCATTCAATTCAGAATTCACCAGGCGTCATCCGTACGTTCCCGCGCTTCGCGCTCGACATGAGGCCTTTCTCACCGCGCAGCGCATGCAATCAGCCGCTCCCGAAGCCTTCAACCTCGCCAATGAAACTTCAGATCCGGCAATGCGGAAACTCTACGGGCTGGACCCGCAGGAGACCCGCAGTACGGGTACCAAGTTGTTGCTCGCTCGTCGACTTGTCCAGCGAGGCGTGCGATTTATTCTTGTTCCCTCGGTCGGCGTGCCCGGCGGTCGTGGAGACTGGGACACGCACACACCATCGCAGACCGCGGAGGCGATCCCGAAACTGACACTTGCCTGCGATCGACCGTTGGCTGGGCTGATCACAGATCTGAAGCAGCGAGGTTTGCTGGATCAAACTTTGATCGTCTGGGGCGGCGAAATGGGCCGCGGCGGCCCCGGCCACATGAACCACAACGGTAGCGCCTTCACATGGTGGATGGCCGGCGGTGGAGTGCGTCCCGGATTCGCCTACGGCGCCACCGACGAGCAGGGATTTACCGCGGTGGAGAATCCGGTTCACGTCCGTGACCTCCACGCCACGATCCTTTGGATGTGCGGCCTGGACTACCGCAAACTCACACACAACGGCATCGGCTTTGATACCACCTGCAAAGTGGCGAAAGGGATCATTGGCTGAATCGTTATCCTGCAGCCATCGACAGATGAACCATGCTCTTTGAATGCTGCCCAGAAGTGAACCGAATCATGATTAAACGCCCCATGAACCGCCGTACATTTCTGAGTCGTTCCGCATGTGTTGGCGCAGCCACATCGCTGCCCGGCATTGCCCACGCTGCAGAATCGCCGCTCTTCAAACACCGCATTGAACGCGTTGAATTCCGGACCGTCAGTGTGCCCTGGCCGCGTCAGGTCGGCCGCAATTCTCGCGGAGGTATTCACGGGAATGGTCCCACCAGGTTGCGAGTCTGCGTTCTTCATACCAATCGCGGCGCGACCGGTTGGGGACAAACTCAGGGAAAGACAGGCACGCCCGAACAACTCCTCAAACTCGTCAAAGGCAAATCCGTCGCCGAATTGATCGATCCGGCCACTGGAATCCGCTCAGAAAAATATCATGCCATCGACATTCCACTCCATGACCTCGCTGGCGTCATCCTCGATCAACCTGTCTGGGCAATGACCGGGGCAAAAAATCCGCATCTCACCAAAGTCTACTCGGGCATGATTTACTTCGATGACCTCGACCCGGTCGAAAATCCCGCTGGCATCGACAAGGTTCTCGAAAACTGCCGCTGGGACTACGACTACGGGTACCGTCAGTTCAAAGTCAAAATCGGACGCGGTAACAAATGGATGCCTGCGAAAGCCGGCCTCAAACGTGACATCGACGTCGTCAACGCCATCCACAAGGCCTTCCCGGACGTTGAAATCCTGGTCGACGGTAACAATGGTTTCACCGTCGACACCATGATCGGCTTTCTCAAAGGCATTGCGGATGTCCCTCTCTTCTGGATTGAGGAACCGTTTCACGAAACCGTTGCCGACTGGACTCGTTTGAGCGATTACCTCGTCGCCAACGGACGCAAAGAAACGCTCCGCGCCGACGGTGAGGCCAAGCCCGATTTTCCTGTTCTCGAGGAACTTCAGCAGGACCACACGCTCAACGTTCGCCTGGAGGACATTTGTGGTCACGGATTCACCAGGTGGCGCCAGCAAATGCCGCGACTCACGAAGGAAGGCATCGGCGTTTCACCGCACACCTGGGGCACGGCTCTCAAGACCGTCTACACCGCACACTTTGTTGGTGCCTATGGAAATGCTCCAACCATAGAAGGCGTCACCACGAAAGGCGGTGATGTCGACTTTGGTGAAAACAGAGTCGTCGACGCTCAGTTCCGCCCTTCCAACCAACCCGGTTTCGGCCTCTCTCTTCCAGTTCAATGACAAACACGATGAGACTTTGCCACAAGAGGCTCAGTGGCATAGCTGATCTAAGTGGAAAACGGTTTATGAAAAACTCGGCCAATCGGAAAGATATGAATTCCTCATTTTATTTTTGGCGGCAATTCTCAAAGATTTTGAGTTTCGTTGCGATATCTGTGGCTTGTCAATTGAACAGCATCATGCCTGCGGTGCAGGCAGATAACAGTGATATTTTGGCCTCAGAAACACCAGTTAGGCCCAACATCATTCTCGTCTTCATTGATGACATGGGATACTCGGACTTTTCCTGCTTTGGCAATGAGATGGCGAAGACGCCGCAGATCGATAGCCTCGCGGCAGAAGGCGTCGCCTTTGAGCAGTTTTATGTTAACTCACCCATCTGCTCACCATCACGCGTGGCGATTTCGACGGGGCAGTATCCACAACGGTGGAAGATCGGCTCATTCCTCGGTTATCGGAAGAGCAATGAGAAACGCGGAATGGTGCAGTATCTGGACACGAATGCCCCGATGCTCGCACGCAGTCTCAAAGCAGCGGGCTACGCAACCGGTCACTTCGGTAAGTGGCACATGGGCGGACAACGCGATGATGATACCTGCCCGCATATTACCGAATACGGATTCGATGAGTCGTTGACCAACTTCGAAGGACTTGGCAAGCGCCTGCTGAACCATTGCTTCAGTCCCGGCAAAGAGGAGCCCTTCATCTGCGATCACAACTCTCGCAATCTGGGCAAGCCCGAAGAAATCACATGGATGGACCGCTCCAAAGTGACCGGCGGGTTTGCCGATGCCGCCTTGACATTCATCAAGAAAGCAGAAGCCAGGAGCAAGCCGTTCTATGTGAACGTCTGGCCCGATGACGTCCATGGTCCGCTCTATCCGCCGCTGGATAAATGGAAAGACGAGCCACGCGCCAAATATATGGCCGTGCTCGAGAATATGGATGCTCAGCTCGCGACTCTCTTCAGCTACATCAGGGATACCCCGGTGCTTCGTAACAACACCATGATACTTGTCTGCTCAGATAACGGACCGACGAGAGGACAAGGACGATCAATTGGCATGAGAGGACAGAAAGCTGTCCTCTATGAAGCGGGTGTTCGTTCGCCGCTGATCGTGTGGGCACCAGGCTTGGTAGAGACGAGGGTTATGGGAACACGCAACGCGGAGTCTGTGTTTGCCGCGATTGATCTCGTTCCATCGCTTCTTGAAATCGCAGGCGCCAATCCACCTAAGAATGTAAACTTTGACGGCGAAGAATTGAGCCAGATTCTACTCGGCAAGGAACAGCAATCGCGCAAATCGCCCATCTACTTCCGTCGTCCGCCGGACCGCAAACAATACAAAGGAGACAAGAACCTGCCCGATCTGGCCATGCGGCACAAGCAATGGAAGTTCTACTGCGATTACGATGGCAGTCGGCCTGAGCTCTATAATCTCTCCGAAGATCTCGGCGAAACAACGAATCTGAAGGACAAGCAGCCCACACTGGTGAAGAAGCTGACCGCAGAACTCACGGTATGGCATGCAAGCCTTCCCCCGGACAAAGGACCGGACTTCAAATAATTCGCCCTGTACAAAAATGTTGCCAATCGTAGAAACACCCCGCGCAAGCATCTGTTGGACTACGTCTATGGGGCGACAGGCCGCATTCAGCTACACCGACTTCGGACACCAGCGGCCGAGTTTTGTGGTCGTTTCGACCGGGCAATTGAGCTGGGTGACGGAGTATCCCTTCATGACGTTTGATTCCGGGCTCGTTGCTAAACTTGGAGAATCTCTGTGCTGCGGTCATACCTCAGACAACTCCTGATTCTGACCACTCTCGCTTTGTTCGCTGTCTCGGCGACGAACGCTTCGCTCTCCGCCTGATTGGGCATCATGACAAAATACCGATCACTCCACGTGTTTTGCTTGCTGGCGGGTTTCACTACCTCGATCGCAACGATTCCCTCGTCTGTCGTCTTTTCGCAGGACGCGACGGCTTTGGAACCAACGATCGACTTTGCGCGTCAAGTCCAGCCTATTCTGGCGAAGCACTGCTACGCATGTCATGGTCCTGACGTAGCTGAAGGTGGGTTGCAGTTTACCAGCAAGGAAGCCGCTTTCTCTGAGCTTGATTCTGGCTTTCTTGCAATCGTCGCCCACAAGCCAGGTGAAAGTGAAGTTTTCAAACGTCTCACTTCCACAGACGATGACGAACGGATGCCTGCCGAGGCCGATCCGCTTCTGCCTGAAGAAATCGAGATCATTCGCAAATGGATACATCAGGGCGCTCAATGGCATGATCACTGGGGATTCAGCAAGCCCCGAATAGCGGACGTCCCGAAAGTGGACAGCGCTGAATGGAACCAGAATCCGATTGATCAATTTATCTATAAACAGTTGAAAGATTCCGGCTTGAAGCCAAACGGGAAGGCTGGCAAGCGAACTCGGATTCGTCGCGCCACTTACGATCTGACTGGGCTGCCTCCAACGTTTCAGGAAGTCGAAGCGTTTCTCAATGACAATTCTGGCGACGCCTGGGAGAAGCTGATCGATCGCTTGTTGGACTCACCGCACTACGGTGAGCGATGGGGACGGCACTGGCTCGATCTTGTTCGCTACGCAGAGACGAACAGCTATGAAGTGGATGGGCCGAAGCTTTTTGCCTGGAAGTATCGAGATTACGTTATCCAATCTCTCAACGACGACAAGCCTTACGATCAATTCGTGCGTGAGCAGATTGCCGGTGATGAGTTGAAGGAAGTCACCGTTGAGACAATGACGGCAACTGGCTTCTATCGACTTGGAATTTTCGATAACGCACCGGCGGATCGCACTCTGTCCCGCGCCGACGAACTTGACGACATCGTCACCACCATCAGCCAGGTTTTCCTGGGGCTAACGATCAACTGTGCACGCTGTCATGACCATAAGATCGATCCCATTCCCCAGGTGGACTACTACAGGATGGTTTCGTTTGTGTCTGATATCGAGCCATACGACAACAAAGGTTTGAACACGAATTTCGATGTTTCTCCGCCTGAAACTCGACGCAGATTCAACAGGTTGAACCTGGAAGTCAACGAATGGACCGCTGAACTGCGTGTCGTTGAACAGCGTGGAATCGTCAAGATGTCGGCTGAAGATCAGCGAAAAACCGAAGGGCGGCAGCGTAAGCAGGTCCTGCGCGAAAAGATAAAGGACTATCTGTCGGATGAAGACTGGAAGCTGCGACTATCGCTGACAAAGAAAATTAATGCGAATCGAAAAGCCATCAAGGAGTTCCCGAATCGCGAGACCGTCCTGAGTGTGGCGCGGTCGAATGCAAACCCTCCTGTCACTCGCGTGTTATTTCGTGGCAACCCGCATGTTCCGCAGGACGAAGTCAGCCCGGGTTTTCCTGAGCTGTTCCAGTCTGAACCACCGACAATTCTCCAGCCGAAGAGTGATGCAAAAACGGCTGGGCGACGCAAGGTTCTCGCGGCCTGGCTCACGTCGCCTGAGAATCGAATGACCGCGCGCGTCATGGTCAATCGAGTATGGCAGTTTCATTTTGGGCGGGGCATTGTTCGCTCGAGCAATAACTTTGGCCAACTTGGTTCTCCGCCAACGCATCCAGAGCTTCTCGACTATCTGGCAGCTCAGTTCGCAACGAACGGCTGGAAACTGAAAGCTCTGCACAAAAGGATCATGACGAGCCAGGCGTATCAAATGTCGTCGTCCATGAATGATGCAGGTTTTGCGAAAGACTCTGATAACGATTTGTTCTGGCGATTCGACGTGAGGCGGCTCAGCGCTGAAGAAGTTCGCGATTCACTGTTAGCCGTGAACGGTTCACTGAATCCAAAACTCTATGGACCGAGCATTTATGAAAAACTCCCTCAGGAAGTACTTGCTCGTCAATCGGTTCCTGGTAAGGGATGGGGCAATTCCAGTGAAGAGGAAAGAAACAGGCGCAGCATTTACATCCACGTAAAGCGTTCGTTGCTGACTCCGATTTTGTCTGTTTTTGACTTACCCGACACAGACCATTCCTGCGAAGCTCGTTTTACAACATTGCAGCCAGGCCAGGCGCTGTCTTTGTTGAATAGTGAGTTCGTTCATACTCAGGCAAAACGTCTCGCCACGAGCATCAATCAAATGATTGATGGTGGTACACAACAGAAACTGACTGCCGCGTTTGAGCTCGTTTACGCACGGGACGCAACTCCGGAAGAAATTGAAGATGTGATGGAGTTAATCAGGAAGCTTGAGACTGATTACAAGAAGTCAGCAGATGAGGCTTTCGAACTGGCTTGTCTGTCAATGCTGAACTGGAACGAGTTCATCTTCGTTGATTGAAGACCTCGATTCTGGTCAGCAAGGGAAGTGAAAGAAATCACCTATGACGCATAAACGAGATGCTTTCTGTCGACGAACTCGACGCGAATTCCTATGGCAAACTGGAGCCGGATTCGGGTCTGCCGCATTAGCTTCGATGCTGAGTACTGACGGTTTCTTTGACCATAAAGCCGATGGTGCAGATGGCAACACTGACTTTAGTAACCCGCTTTCGCCAGGAAAACCACATCATCAACCCAAGGCAAAATCAGTTATTTTCCTGTTTATGTATGGAGGGCCCAGTCACCTCGACACGTTTGACTACAAGCCGCAGATGATTGGAATGGACGGCAAAACAATCGATGTGAGGACGTTTGGTCGTGGCGGTAAGAGAAACCGTGGTCGAGTGGTAGAGCCACGCTGGAAATTCCAACAATACGGGGAGTGTGGCAAGTGGGTGAGTTCATTGTTTCCGAACGTGGCAAAGCATGTCGACGACATCGCCTTCATTCATTCGATGACCGCTGACTCACCGATCCATGGTTCGGCGATGTTCATGATGAATTCAGGCAGGGTCCTCAGCGGCAGTCCTTCCCTGGGATCATGGGCAACGTATGGGCTTGGCACGGTCAATCAAAACCTACCGGGCTTCGTGGTGATGCTCGACAAGACCGGCGGTCCGATCAACGGCGCGAAGAACTGGTCGAGTGGCTACATGCCTGCCAGTTTCCAAGGCACTCATTTTAAGAGTGAAGGCGCACCGGTCCTCGACCTTGTACCACCCGAACATATGAGTGGCGGTATTCAGCGAGACGTGATCGACTCCATTCAACGAGCCAACAAGCGACACGCATCAAGTCGGACCGGCAATGCTGATTTCGACGCAAGAATTGCCAGTTACGAACTGGCCTACGGCATGCAGACAACAGCTTCGGAAGCGGTGGAACTCGACAAAGAAACCGAGCACACCGGAAAACTATACGGCATGGACGATCCCGCGACACAGGATTTCGGCAAACGTTGCCTGCTTGCCCGTCGACTGGTTGAACGAGGTGTTCGCTTCATTCAAGTCTATTCCGGCGGAGCACATAACGACGACAATTGGGACGCTCATGGAGATCTGGAAAAGAACCACAACCATCATGCGGGGGCGACAGACAAACCGATTGCCGGTTTGCTGCAGGATCTGAAAGACAGAGACATGCTCGATGAAACCCTGGTGATCTGGGGCGGCGAATTTGGACGTCAGCCGACGGCCGAATACACGAAAGGAAGTGGCCGTGATCACAATTCGTACGGGTTCACCATGTGGATGTCTGGTGGAGGGATCAAAGGTGGCGTCAGCGTCGGCGCGACGGATGAAATCGGATCCGCGGCGGTCGACAAGCCTCTTCATGTAAAGAACCTGCACGCAACCGTGCTACACCAACTGGGCCTTGACCCGAATAAGCTCTCTTACTTTTACAGTGGATTGAATCAAAAACTTGTCGGAGTTGAGCACGTGAAACCAATTGAAGAATGCATCGTATGAGTACGCAGGTGAGAGAAGAAATGGTTCGAGGAAGCAGATTTCGGACAATGATCACTCAATTGTTTCCGATTCTGTTGAGTAGTTTTGTTGCTTCCGCTTGCGCGGCTGAGAAGCCCAACCTGCTGCTCTTCCTGGCAGATGATATGACCTATACGGATCTCGGGTGTTATGGAAATCCGGATGTGAAAACACCCGCGATTGATCAACTGGCGAGAGAAGGTCTGAAGTTCACGCGTTGCTATAATTCGGCGCCAACTTGTTCGCCGTTGCGTCAAAGTCTCTTCACGGGATTATATCCAGTTCGCAATGGAGCCCATCCGAATCACAGTCGGGTGTATGCAGGTGTGAAGTCGATGCCACACTATCTGGAACCTCTTGGCTATCGAGTTGCCATCGTGGGGAAGCGGCATGAAGCGCCCGCGGAGGCCTTTCCCTTTGAATATCTGGGGGGCAGCCATGGCGACAGTGGCAAGACGCCGGATGGCGCGGATTTGCCCCTGGCAGCGGCTCGGGAGTTCATGGCGCGGGACGCGGATCAGCCCTGGTGTCTGGTGGTTGCTTCCAATCAGCCTCATACCGCGTGGAATCGAGGCGACGCATCGGCCTACCCTCCAGATAGTCTGACCGTTCCGCCGTATCTGGTGGATACTCCCCAGACGCGCGAAGGGATGTCGAGATATTACGCCGAGATCACCTACATGGACGGCCAGGTGAAGCAGGTGATGGAAATGTTGGAGGAATTGGAGCAGAAGGAGAACACCGCTTTTCTGTGGTTGAGTGAGCAGGGGTCACAATTACCTTTCGGAAAATGGACTTGTTACGACACTGGAATTCACGCAGCTGCAGTGCTGCGTTGGCCGGGAGTGGTCAAAGCCGGGTCGGAGTCGGCCGCCTTAGTCAGCTACGTCGATGTGGTGCCGACCTGGATAGCATTGGCGGGAGGTACACCGGAGCCACTGGAACTCGATGGTGCTTCATTCGCAGGTGTCCTGGCGAGCAAGGTGGACCACCATCATGACGTTGTGTTTGCGACGCACACTACTCGCGGCATCTACAACGGATCAGAAGCCTTCGCGACGCGAGCTGCGACGGATGGAGAGTGGCTCTACATTCGAAACCTGCATTCGAGTGAAATGTTTCAGAATTCGATCACGAAAAAGGATGGCATCTTTCGTTCCTGGAAAAGACTTGAGACTCAATTTGCGAGGGAACGCGTGAAGGCTTATCAGCAGCGGGCCGCAGAGGAATTATATGATCTCAAAATGGATCCCTGGTGTCTGAACAATCAGTTTGGCCACGCCGACGATCGAGGGCTTTCTGCGAAGCTCGATGCCTGGATGAAGCAACAGGGGGACAAGGGCGATGCAACGGAGCGTGAAGCAGAAAGTCGGCAGCCCAATTACAAGCCCTGGTCGAAGAAGGGAACTTATGACCTGAGCGAAAGGGGTAAGGCCAGCAAGTGATTCCAGTTGGATTCAATGCAGACGGCAGTTTCAGACCACAGACAGGATCATCCTGGTATGGCCAGGACCAATAGAAGGTCATCAAACGCGTGGGGATGCCTGGCTTCCAATCAAGCCACAGCAAGGAGTTTACCCTTCACCCCTTTTGTCAGTTCAACTTTCCCAAGTCAGGAAGTGCCGATGAAGAAACATCCTTGCTTGAGACGAGCGTTATCCTCCATGAACACATTGTACGACAGAATACTTTTTGACAAAGGAATCCCGATGCTGGTCGTGTCGGCTGTGCTGACGACATGCCTTGCGAGCCAGCTTCGGGCTGATGAACGACCTGCGAAACCGAACATCATCATCATGGTGGCGGACGACATGGGCATCGGTGACACCAGCGCCTATCTAGGAGTTCGCCTGAGCCCGGATGCAGCGCCAATCGAACGGACCTTGCGGACTCCGCGCCTCGAAGAGTTTGCGCGGTCTGGAATCGTCTTCACCGATGGTTACGCGCCGGCGTCGATGTGTAGTGCAACTCGCTACTCATTACTGACCGGACGATTCGCTCATCGGTCGTACCTGAAGAAACAGGGCTGGCTGCCTCACGGTCCGAATACTCCGATGATCCAGCAGGCGCTGACAACGTTGCCCGAAATGTTGCAGGCCAGCGGTTATTGCACTGCCGGTGTTGGGAAGTACCACGTTGGTATGTCATTTGATAACGGGGAGGGACAACCTGCCGTCGATTTTTACTTTCACGATGTGGACTTCACAAGAGCTCTGCTCGATGGTCCGACACATCATGGTTTCAGTCAGTATTTCGGTGTGCCGGGCAATACTGAAGACCCGCTCGATACGGAGCCGCGCATTCTTATTCGAAACGATCGTTTCACTTTCACCGATCGCTCTCGCATGAAGTTGATCGGTATGAAGAAACGTAAAGGGCGCATCCTCGCTGCGCCCGACTGGGATTTGGCAGACCTTGGACCACTTTTCCTGCAAGAGGCTCAGGCATTCATCACTCGCCAATCACAACAGGAAGATGAGCCGTTCTTCCTCTACTATGTGCCCTGTGCTAATCATCTTCAAACCAACCCGGGTGGAGACTATGCCGTTCCTGATGAAATCTTCGGGACGCCGATCAAAGGCCAGAGCCGCTACTCTGATAACGCGGCCGCGAGCGATCGCGAGGACATGATTTTGGAAAACGACGTTGTTTTCGGCAAGCTGCTGTCCCAGCTCAAGACGACGGACGATCCTCGCTGGACCGGTCACAAGTTGATTGAAAACACGCTCGTCATCTTCACCAGCGACAACGGGCCGAACGTCGGCGACAACCTCGGTCGCAATCAGGAGAGCGGCGGACTCCGCGGCAAGAAGGCAAAAATCTGGGAAGGCGGCATCCGCGTTCCCTTCATGGTCTCATGGCCAGCGGTTCTTGAGGGTGGGAAACTGAACCGCTCGATCGTCACATTGACCGACCTCTATGCGACTCTCGCCAGTGTTGTCGGACGTTCTCTCGCCCCGAATGAAGCTCAGGACAGCCACGATGTTCTGGCGTATTGGAAAGGGGCTCCCAAAGAAGAAGACGCCCGCCCGCGAGTCTTCTTCTGCCATCTGGGCCCACCATATCTCAATGACGCCCTGGCGATTCGGCAGGGGCAGCACAAGCTCATCGTCGATGGCGGGCTCACTATGCCCTGGGGGCAGTGGTCAGCGCAAGGTTCACGTGGTGGATCCATTCCGACCGTGTTATACGACTTGGCGAAGAACCTTTATGAAGACGGCGACACGTCCAATGAGACACCTGACAGCGTCGCTGGTCGACTGGCATCAACGCTGCTGGAGATCCACAACCGTGGACACGCCAGAGACTTGAATCTGCCGATCAGTTCAGAACTGTTTATTGATCCTGGCTGGCACAACCTGCGAAATGATGTCACCGGAGAAATTGGATTCGAGTTTCGGTTGCGAAATGGAACCGGAACGAAACAGGTCACGCACCTTGGGATGTGGGACGACCATGACGCTGATCGGCCTGTTCGAGCCGCCCGTGCGATTCCAGACGACCACGAAAAAGACCAGCCGTCCAGATTCATCACTCAGGACAAGAGACGCGGGATCGAAGTCCCTCACGTCCTTCGACTGCTCCGGATTGAATCGAACGAGGCAATCGAGATTGCGCGACTCGAGATCGCTGCTGAAGAAGCCGGTCAGGTGAATAACTCGTTCAGATACTTTTCGCTGAAAAAGCCAGTCATCCTCACTGAAAAAACTGAGTACGTTCTGCTTATGTCAACAACAGCTGCGGATGGCGACCAGTTTCGCGATTCAGTCGCTTTCGACGGCTTGTCTCCGCTCATTCACCCCGACATCCGCGTTGAACGAAGCGTACTGGTCCGGCCGCAACTCAAGAGCCGCAGAACCAGCATTCCAGCCTTCGAAGACCTGAGCGATTCGTTCTCTCGCTATCGTACACCTGTCGGACCGACTCTTCGTTTTGGATCGTGAGACCGAAGGACGTTACTCTACTATTCGAGAAAATTCAGACATGAGAACGGTTATTACTCTGATTCTTGCGACCATAGCGTTACAGGCTGACGCCGCTGATCGACCTAACTTCATCGTTGTCTATGTCGACGATCTAGGTTGGGCCGACACATCGGTCAGGATGATGGACAGTGATCCGGATTCTGCGAGTGACTTTCACCAGACACCGCATCTCGAAGAGCTGGCGAGTCGTGGAACGAAATTCTCCTGCGCCTATGCCCCGGCCCCGACGTGTACACCGTCTCGCAAAAGCATTCAGTTTGGTAAGACACCGGGACGACTTCAATACACCTTTGTGCACGACGTACTGGCTTTACAGCGAAATCTGGAGTGGAAGGATGAAACTTCTCTGGCCGATGTAGTGAAGGCGGCCGACTCAAGTTACATCACTGCGCATTTCGGAAAAGGAATGAGTGGAGAGCAAATGGAAACGATCGGCTACGAGGTCACCGACGAAGTCGATGGCAACGCCGACAATGGCAACTTCCACGGCGAATACGTCAGCCTGAAATATCGCATTCCTTTGCCGCCCGATAATCCGAAGAGGATGGTGTCGCTCAAGAAGCGTTCTGTGGACTTCGTCAATAAACATGGTGGAAAGCGGCCGTTCTTCATGATGGTGTCGCACTACGCAGTTCACGTGCCGCACGCTGCCCGCGCCGAGCTGATCGAGAAATACCGAAACCTGCCTCGTGGAAAGTACTGCAAAGATGACGATTACTTGCCGGTTGAGGAAATCTCGAAAGGCAAGAAGATCAGTTCCTGGCGACTGCAGTATGCGGCGATGGTGGACGAAGTCGACGAGGGACTTGGGGCGATCGTTGCCGCCGTCAGAAAGACTGGCGAGTTCGATAATACTTACATCATTTATACGTCTGACAACGGCGGCGGACTCACTCCGAACGGAACACTTAGGGGCGGTAAAGCCAATCTCTACGAAGGAGGACTGAGAGTTCCGTTCGTCGTTGCCGGACCGGGAATCAAAAACGGAATGCAATGCGACATTCCGATCGTACAATGGGATCTGTTGCCGACTTTGCACGATCTTGCAGACAGTGACTCCACACTGCCAGAGAATCTTGACGGCGGCAGTCTCAGAAGCGTTTTTGAGAAAGCCAACGAAGGTAAAGTTACGCGTCCCGTGAAAGCATTCGTATTTCACTACCCGTGCTACTTCGCGCCACCGCTGAGTGTCATCCGAATGGGCGATTACAAGTTGATGGAACATCTCCTGACTGGTGAGCAGAAACTATTCAACGTCAACGTCGACTATCAGGAGAAAACCAACCTGATCGGCGAACAACCGCAGAAGGCAAGGGAGTTGAAAGAATTAATGTCGAGGTACCTGGATTCGATCGAGGCCGAAGATATCCAGGACGTCTACAAGGCCCGGTTTGCAGAACTGAACCGGTTCGAGTCAATGGCTCGGCAGGTTCATATTCAGGCAATCAAACTAGCCAAAGACGATCCGGATGTCATCGCTGCTGCCGACGCGAGGCTGGCGAACGATCTGCTACGTTTTGAAAAGAATCGCAAAGAGTGCCGTGAAAAGATGAGCGAAAAAACGTTTTGATCAGGTCGTTTGAATTCAAATGAGAATTTGATGATGCCAGATCCTGTTACATCGAAGGTTGACATACTGCTATCCCGGAGCCCAGGAAAGAGTAACGTGTCACAACGCCTATGATTGGTAATCGCTCATCTCTGATTTATGTAGTGTTGATCTTGCTGTTAGCTGTCAACGACACACACGCTGAGGCTCCGCCGTTTTCAGATTACTGCCAGCGTTTGCGGCAGGATGTGCAGGGAAAGAAGCACGGATTCCTTGCCGGTAACGTCACGTACTATGTCGGCGGGTTTCATGCGAGTTGGGAGTTGAAGGAACATGAAACCCTGGGCCTGACTCATCCGTTCCATCACGATCTGCGCAGTCGCGGTGTCGGACTTGTCAAGAGTCGCGCAAACGATCATGACGATACCGGTCTCGGCAACGACTTCTCGGGCTGGGAGTTTTACAAGGACACGCGGGTCCTGTATGGCAGCGTCGTCATCGCCGGGAAGACTCATCGTCATCCAGTCCCCACGAAGATGTACTGGCGGCCGGACCGGATGATTTGTGAGTACGAAGTTGCTGGCGTCCAGTTGCGGGAAGAGAAGTTTATCGCCGCCAACGATGCCGTCTGTTCGATCATCACGGCGGCCCAGCCCGTCACGTTACAATTCGATGGGCAAAGTTTCTTTGGTCGTCATAGTGTGAAAAGCACCGCCACGATCAAATACGATACGAACCACAATGCGATTCACATCGTCGAAGGTGGCACAACGAAGTGTCTGCCTGACACGGACCGTTCCGAGCAGATCGGCCCGATCATGTATCAGGACATGAGCACGGTTTTAACTGCATCCAGAAGCTTCTCTACTAGTTATCGCTTCACCAGGGGCGAACACGGCGAGGCGCAGTATGAGTTCGAAATCCCCTGCGACACCGTCGGCGTCGCGATCGCCTGGGCCATGCACGACACCCCCAGTCACGCATTGACCGTCGCGCGGGCGGCGGTGCGCGAACCACGCAAGGCGATGGTCGCGAAGACTTTGGAAATGAACCGCCAACTCAACGAGGAAATTCCGTGGTTTCGCTGCTCGGATCAGAAGTTTGAAGACATCTACTATTACCTGTGGTCGCTGTACCTGATGTACTACATCGACGTGCAGAAGGGATGGGAGATGGAACCCCACACCCAGACGGCCGTCAACAATTTCCTTGGAATGCACCGCTACGACGCGACTTTTCAAATCAAAGTGGGAGCGTGGACCGGCAACAAGGCACACTTCGCTTATGGAAACGTCCTGACGTGGAAACATCTTTTCAAGAACGGTCACTATCGCAGATCTTCAAACGGCGTGATTACGCTGGCCGACAACAAGGGAACGTCCTGGCACTCCGGTGTGTACGGTCCTGAACTCTCGGAGCACGTCCTCGGTGCATGGCAGGTCTATCAGCATTCAGGTGACGTGGAATTCCTTCGCGACTGTTACGAAGGCTATTTTCGAGAGGTCTTTCGCGAGCGAATTTCCCCATTCTTTTCCAATCAATTTGAAGTGGCCGAAGCCTTGATCGGGATGGCTCGTCTCACCGGCCATGTCGAAGACGTCGAACACTGGAAGCGGCTTGTTCCGCCAGGTGCAGAGAAAATCCGAACGTGGTTCAATCAACGCTGGCAGGCGAACGGTCATGAGTATTTCTTCGGCGGGCCAAAGAACGGAATGCTGATGACGACGGGCTTCTGGCACATGCGTTCGAAGTATTTTCCGCGCGACTACGCTTTGAACATGACCCGGTCATGGGCCCTTGATAGAGACAAGGGTTTTTACGGCGATAACGACTTCTTTCCACTCGCCATGTCCCGTCAGGCCATGAAGACTTTCGCTACGAATGTTGACCACTCATTTGGCTACACACCCGATACTGCGTATTTCACGCTCGACGGCATGTTTCGTCAGCAGCTTGGCGATCCAGCGTGGCGACTGACATTGAACCATCTGGAGAATTACAACTTCCATTCGGACTGGAACATTCCGGTTGCTCCGGAAGCCTATCGCCGCGACGGCAAGCTGTTTGGCGATCAGTATTCGAATTTCAACGCGGGCAAGATCCTGCTGTACCTCGAAGGGCTCGCCGGCCTGAAGTATTCAGTCCCCGAAAACAAGCTGGTCGTGCTGGACACAATGCCCACAAATTGGAATTGGATGGAAGTCCGCCTACCCATCACGATTCCAGGTGAGAAGGAAACTCATTGGCCAGTAATCCGGTATGAGCGGTCACAGAGCGAGGACGAGATCACGAAGGCAATCCGCGTCACCGACTGCCCGTTGCAAATCACCATTGAGCCGTGGCCTGAAGAAAAACGAGTGATCCGTTCTGATTTGCAGCCACCCAATGGTCGAATGCAAACAGGAGCCAGGCCCCCACACTATACCGGATTCACTTTTGATCGATCGCAATCATCGGGTTACGTAGCGCTCCGTCTGGATGCGGCTTCGGCCGACAGGTGATGCAGCGGGTCGTATCTGCCAGCCATTTCCACAACGCAATGAACGCAGCCGTTTTCAAAAGAGCCGAGTTTCCGATTTCTCGGCCTGACCCATGTCGGTCTGATTCCGATTCAGGTGGTCGATAATGCAGCCTGTGCTTAAGCAGGGGCCAACAGCCTCGATCTGCCGATTGGCGACACGGTCCCTTCGACAACGACGTCGCTGTATGATCCATAGAAGCCCGCATAGGCTGATGTCATACGATGGAAATTGCACTCAGAAGTCGCAGCACGCAACCAGGACTTATTGATCAAATGAAGAAGCTTCTGCACCCAGCCAACCGCCTCGTCATGTTCTACTCCGTTTCGATTGGCTCATGCCTGATATTGCTGGCCTCGCATACGGTGGCGGATCAGAAATCCCGTAAAAAGTCCGTTACGCCCGACGTGATTACTACTGTCACGCCGAATGAAACTCAGAAGAATGATGCTGTTCGTCCTGAGTTTCTTCAGCCGGTTCCGGTCGAGAAAAAGGCGCCGCCGACATCGTTGCCGATCATGCCGCGCGATGGCGAAACCTTGGTCTTTCTTGGGAACTCGCTGGCTGCCCGAATGGAGCATTACAACTTCTTCGAGGCATCTCTGCACAAGCAGTTCGCTGACAAGAACATCACGTTTCGCAATATGGGATTCCCTGGGCACACGCCTGCCTTTCGACCGGAAGCAGGCACGGATGATCCGTGGGCGTTCCCGGGGGCGGAAAATTTTCGCCCGGACATTAAGGCTCACTATGGTAAAGGACATTATCCCTCACCAGATGAATGGCTGACTATTGTCAAAGCAAACACCATTGTCGCGTTCTTCGGATTCAATGAATCCTTTGACGGCATGGACGGTCTGGATAATTTCAAAAACGAACTGAGCGCGTTCGTCGACCATACGGTGTCGCGATCGTACAAAAGATCCGACACTGCTCCCCGGCTTGTGCTGGCGACTCCGATCGCGATGCAGCAGCACTCCGAATACTTTCTTCCTTCTGCCGACGAGCGAAATGCCCTTCTGAAGAAGTATGCCGACGTGGTGCAGGCGGTTGCTGATGAGAAGAAGGTTGGATTCCTCGATCTGTTCTCGCCGACGCACGACTGGTTTCGCACATCAAAGGAACCATTGACGATAAATGGAGTCCACCTGTCTGCCACCGGATATCGCAAACTCGCTCCGGTGATCATGCAACAGTTGTTTGGCAGGAACGTGGAGCCCGCCGATCAAGGCACACTTCTACAACAGGCCGTCCAGGACAAAGCATGGTTCTGGAGAAATGATTACCGCATGCTCAACGGTGTTCACGCATACGGACAGCGCTGGGCGCCGTATGGCAACTTCAACTATCCGGAGGAGATCGAAAAAATTCGCCAGATGACCGTGCTTCGCGACCAGAATATCTGGGCGATCGTCCAAGGCAAGTCAGCGACAATCAACGTCGACGATTCGATCACCCGTCCTCTTTCGCCCATCGAAACCAACTACCAGGTCAGCGTGAAGAATGGCAGCATGGAGTTTCTGAAAGCAGAAAAGGAAGCCCTGGCAACGTTCACGCTTCCAGATGGTTACGAAGCTTCGCTTTTCGCTTCGGAGCAGCAGTTCCCGAATCTCGGCAACGCCTGCCAGATGCGGTTTGATAATCGCGGGCGGTTGTGGGTTTCCACGTTGCCCAGCTATCCGCATTACAAACCGGGTGATGTCAAACCGAACGACATGCTGCTGATTTATGAAGACACGGATGGTGACGGCCGCGCGGACAAGGAGATTGTTTTCGCTGACGGCCTCCACATGCCGATTGGCTTCGAACTGGCTCCCGAGGGCGTCTATCTGTCACAGGAACCGTTCCTTTTACTTCTGAAAGATACCGATGGAGACGACCGGGCAGACCAGACGGAATACCTTATTGATGGATTCGATCCGCACGATACCCACCACGCGATCTCCGCGTTCGACGTCGATCATGGCAACGGCATTTATATGTGCGAAGGTCGCTTCCTGCACTCACAGGTCGAAACTCCCTGGGGACCGCAGCGGATGACCGACGGAGGTGTCTGGCGATTTGATCCGTCGTCATGGAAAGTGGAACGCGTCATGCAGACGGACGTGTCCAATCCGTGGGGAGTTGCTCACGACGAGTACGGACAGACATTCGTCAATGATGCTTCAGGCGGGTCTCACTACTGGATGCTGGGATACTCGATCAAAGTTCCGCACGCGAGCGAAGTTCCGAAGGTCGGGAAATTCAACTACGAGCACCACACTCGACCAACGTCCGGCGCCGAGTTCATCCACTCGCGTCATTTTCCTGAAGAAGTTCAGGGCGACTACGTCTACACCAACTCGATTGGCTTCCTGGGAATCAAGCAACTCGACACGTTTGAAGATGGTTCGGAAATCAAAGGTAAGTTTCGTCAGAACCTGATTCAGTCGATCGACGGAAATTTTCGTCCATGTGATCTCGAAGTGGCTCCTGACGGCAGCCTCTATTTCATTGACTGGCACAACACGCTGATCGGGCACATGCAGCACAGCGCGCGTGATCCGCTGCGTAATTCCGAGTATGGGCGAATTTACAGAATCAAACACTCGGAACGTCCACTCGTTGATCCACCAAAGGTAGCGGGTGCAGGAATCGATCGACTGTTTGAAAACATGAAGCTGCCGGAAGTCAACGCCCGCAAACGATCTCATCGGGAACTTCGTGGTCATGACAAAGATGAAGTAATTGCTGCGGCCGAGCGCTTCGCGAAGCAGAATGCGAATGACGAGCGGTTGGTGCTCGAAGCCCTGTGGGCTACATGGGGGCAACAGGCTCCGTCTGTAGGATTGCTCAACCAGTGTCTGTCAGCAACCGATCACCGCGTCCGCGCAGCGGCCGTTCGAGTTGTTCGGCACTGCCTGCATCTTCTCGCCAATTCCGACGTTTATCTGTTACGGGCCGCGGCAGATGATCACTCACGAGTTCGACTTGAAGCGCTTGCGGCAGGTTCATGGCTCGGCGGTGAAGTCGGTGCAGACATTCTGTTGACGGTTGCGTCGCAGAAGACCGATCGCTGGATTCGCAACGCGTTGAACAGTGCGATGTTATTGCTCAAGCCGGAAGTGGAAAGTCGGATCTCAAGTGGTAAGTTTAACTCAGAAAGTCTGACAATTGATTATGACGAGCTACTGACTGGAAAACTCGAAGGTGCTCTGAAACCAAAGAACTACCGGACTAAATCAAAAAAGTTCAGAGATAAGAATTTCGTCCGGCAATACAGTCTTGGTCAGCGAGTCTTCTATGAAGAAGGCTCTTGCTACACATGTCACCGGGATCACGGAGAAGGGATAGTTCGAATCTATCCTCCGCTGGTCGGAAGTGAATGGGCGACTGGTGATGCAGATCGGCTCATTAAGCTGACGATGCACGGCGTCTGGGGGAAGATTCAGGTTCGCGGAAAAGTCTTCGAGACCGCACGTGGCGTTCCACCGATGACCGCGATTGGAAACTTCTTTACTGATGCGGAAGTCGCAGGAGTCCTTACCTACGTTCGGAACAGTTGGGGCAATGACGCCAGCGCGATCACCGAGGGACATGTGAAGCGAATTCGCGCAGAAACGAAGGGGCGTCGTCGCTTTTACACTCCTGAGGAACTGATCGAGATGCATCCGTTCGAAGAAGGGAGTCGGCCACCGCTGGTTGCAGAAGAGCCGGCGAACGAAAAACTTGAACAGGAACTCCTGGCGGAGTCGTTGGCAAATCTTGTCAGCGAAGCGTGGAAACAGGGCGACGCCACCAAAGGGGCAAAGGTCTTCTATCGCGAGAAAACTGCCTGTGCCACCTGTCACGACGCGAAGGCAGACTTTCAGCTTGGGCCGAACCTGACTCTACCGCGCGAACAGGCCACGGAAGAATTTCTGGTCCAGTCGATTCTGAAACCCTCTGCATCGATCCTTAAAGGTTTCCAATCGGTGACCGTGATCACTGACGAAGGAGCGGTTGTCTCGGGATATCTTGTTGAGAAGCAAGACGAGAAGATCACACTAAGCCTGGTCGCACAAAAGGGGAAGCGGCGAGAGATTGCCGTCGATCAGATCGACGAAATGGTCGAGTCCCCGCTCTCCACCATGCCCGCTGGACTGACCAGGTCGTTTAAGGATCGTGGTGAATTTCTCGACCTTGCTCGATTCGTTTTGGAGATTAATCGCGGCGGTACTTCAAAACTCCGAGAGCTGAGAAAAAAAGCAAACGTCAGGCGATAGACCTGTTTGAGGATTCCGCACGAACAGTGGGGATCCCTTGCTATGCTTCCGTAAGAGGCTCTCGCAACCATCAATGTGAATTCTCGAGAGACGTTATAACAGCCATGGGCTTACGCATGGGCTTGAGAGCCCTCAGCGACTGATGAGAATTCGCATGTGGTTATCTCGTTTCTATGTTTCAGATTGCTGAGCCTCATTCTTGCAGTTTGTCGAGAACTTCCTGAGGCGGGGTCCAGCCAATGCGCCGCACTTCGCCCGGAGTGTATTCGCAGGAAATCATAAACAGGTCCTGCGTTGCTGCACGTTTTGGTGGAATGTTGATCTGCACCTGTGTGAAGCCATTCGCACGCCATGACTGCCAGCCGTCGAGCGGGTTGCGTTTCAATATGTGTCCGTTAAGTCTGACCGCGTTGAATGTTGGGTTCTGATACGGAAGACGCAGACGGAGTCCGATGCCGTGTTTGATAGCCTCGGTGGGTTTGTCGGTGATTCGAGCTTTGTCGACAGCGAGCAAAACTTCCGGGCCGCTTCTCACGAACTTCTGAAACGCGTTGTGATCGACGTCGTCTCGTGACGAGACGGCTGCCAGAAACTGGTCGAGGTCTTTGTGCAACGCAGTCGCGGCTGTGGGCGATGTTGCGACGAAGTAGGTATCCCGACCGTCGGTTTGCGGATACAGCACGGCCTGCGTGAACTGTCCCTGTTTTTGCCAGAGTTTGACGCGGCTGCGACGACGCGCTGCAGGAGTCGCTCCGTACGATGTGACGTAGTGCCCGATGAACGCCTTGACTCGATCGACCGGGTACCCTTCGTAGCGTTCCTGTTGCCAGCGATGATTGCCGATTTCGAGCAGTCCGCGCAGCCGAGCTAAACCGCTCTGTTCCCAACCCACTTCAAACGCACTGACCATCGTATGATACTTCGCGTATCCATACTGAGCCGTGTAGAAGTTGGACTGGCCTCGCCAGGTTCGATCGGCGATTGGATTCATTACCGGTCCGTGGAACGAGCGCTGTCCGTCAGCTTCGAAACGATCGGATGGGAAGCCGGATTCGACTCCGGCATTGATAATCGCTTCGGTGATACGCCAGTCCCACGGTCTGAGTGCGTAGTTTGAATAGGCCGAGCCCGTGACCTCAAACATAATCTGCCCCTGGTACCGCGTCCTGTCACCGAGCTTTTCCAGAGGGTACTCCTGCAGTCCGGTGCCGTGCATGTCCGCGTGGACGTCGGGTTGCCAGCGATCAACAACGTCGAGGACTGCTTTGACTTCAGGGGCTTTGTCTTTTGACTTGTACTCCAGTTTCTTCAGGTTCCAGTGATCCGGACCACCGCCTGTATAGGGATCAATCTTCGAGGAGTTAAGAAATCGATCCGTACGGAAGAACGCCTCGGGATGGTTGATCGGCATGACCAGTATGATTTGCTTGCGGCATGTAACGCGTGCCTGCTCAGAATGCCCCAGTAGCCATTCCATGAAATGCATGATCGTGGTTGTGCCGGAACGTTCCGGTCCACCGTGTAACGACGTCACCAGCACAACCTGTTTGAGTTCATCGTCAACACTCGGGTCTGTGACCTTCAGTAGATGAATTCCCAGCCCTTCGGCAGACTCACCAACACGGTCGACCTTCAGAGTTTCAACGTGTTTGTGAGCCCAGAATTTCAGCGTCGCCTCATATTCTTTCAGTGTGATTCGATGCACACGCTCAGGGTTCGCATCGGCAGCGAACGATGGACATGCCGGGACACCGAACCAGAACACTGCCAGAATTAACGAAGCTGCAATTCGTATTCGCATTATCAGTCCTTTCCTCTTGTGACTTGGCCGGACTGTTTGTTGGTCCATGTAAACGCCTTGGGCTCGAATCGGAATGCATCTTTGGTCAGTGCGGAAGGCGCCCACGCTTTTGTGATCCAACTCGCGAGTTTTTTTCGGACCGCGGCATGTTCCTGGCTGGTGATGAGGTTCTTCCATTCATGTGGATCGTTTTCATGATCGTACAGTTCCTCGCCACCGTCGTGGTACCGAATGAAACGGTATTGCTCTGACCGGACAGCGGCGTTGCCTCGCCGGTACTCTATGACCGCTGGACGATTCCACTCAGCTTTGGGATTCCGCAGCAACGGAATCAGTGAATGACCATCGTGAGACTCGACCGCGTCGAGTCCCGCTAATTCATTCAGCGTTGGGTAGAGGTCGAGGAGACTGACGGGGTGACTACACCGGCCAGGACGATAGCCCGGAGCGCAAACGATGAATGGCACTCGTGTTGATTCTTCCCAGAGTGTCGACTTGTGCCAGTGCAGCTTTTCGCCGAGATGCCAGCCGTGATCCGACCACAACACAATGATTGTGCGATCAGCGTCAGGACGCTCGTCCAGTGCATCGAGGACCTGGCCGATACGATCATCAGCACAGGTAATGCTGGCGAGGTATGCCCGGATCGCGTGCTTCCACTTGTCTGAATTCCGGATTGTTTCAAAGTCGCCCCGACGGTCCTTTGCCAGCTTCAACGCAGCGGCTGGTAGATCGTCGAGGTCACTGCCCAGGACAGGCGGAAGAACAATCTCGCCGAGTGGATACTTATCAAAATACTTCTGAGGCACGTACCAGGGCAGGTGGGGACGGAACAGTCCGCACGCCAGAAAGAACGGAGCATTCGACTCACCGGTGCGCAGACTGAGAAACTCAACAGCAAAGTTGGCCGTCACTGCATCGTCGTAATGGTGGTCCTCAATCGGTAGCGATCCCCAGTCGTTCTCATGGCCGAGTCTCTTTACACCACTGAACGGGAATCCCGTTGGGTAAGGCGTGTGCTTCGACCACGGATAGTTCAGCTTGACCCCACGGAACCACGGGTCTTCCAGAAAGATCAGCCGACGGAATTCGTCCCACTGATTTGGCGGATGATTGCCGGCAGTGTGGTGAAAGATCTTACCAGCTCCGGCGACACGGTATCCGTGATTGCGGAAGTGCTGCGGAATCGTGACCACATTCGGAAGGTTCGGCAGCCACCAGTGGCCGTTATCGTAGAGCCCCGTCGTCGAAGGTCGCATTCCAGTCAAAATCGCAGCCCGCGACGGAGCACACTTCGGCGAAGCACAATGGGCGTTCGTAAACAGCACGCCGCGCTCGGCAAGCCGATCGATATTCGGCGTATAAACCTTGCCCTCATACCCGCCGAGACAATTCACCCAGTCTTTCATGTCGTCGACACAAAGAAACAGGACGTTCGATTTCGGCACTGCACCGTCGGCACGCCCAACCACGAAGACGAACGCCGTAATGCAGAACCATTGAATCAGCTGGAATTGCGGCGTAAAGAATTTCATGAGCCGTCTGCGCCCTTCGTGAGACATCAATTTCTGAAAAACCGGTGAATAGCGACGGCGTTGCCGGCTCAACGAGATACTTCCAGTTCGTGACTTCATCCTTGAGTCTACTCCTTGACCGCTAGATTCACCGCTCCATGGACATGCTGATCTCGTATTGTGGCGTTTCAAAAAACGGAACTACAGTACAGAGCTTCGCCGTTCTGCCGTGCAGGGATGCCGTCAGCGTGCGTCTATGGGGAAATCTCAAACATCCAACAGGACAATCGAATCACCATGGATGGTGAACTCACACAATTTCACGGGAACCTGGCTGACGGACACGCCGCTGGCCCCGAAATATTTGACGCGTTGTCACTACATCGCAGTCGGGCCGTGCATCAGGACAGCACTCACGTGAATTCCCACGCAAGCGGGATTCCAGCCGTGACAGGCCGGTGTTGGTGTATCAGCAAAGGCATGGCTGGGATGAACAGTCAGACCGCTGGCCTTGCCAGTGCCGTCGGCTATGAGCCTCTTGAGAAATGCAACGCTGGCGAGTTCTCCAACGCCACAGGGTACGAATTCATCAATACCCGAATGGCCTTTCCATGGAACTGTTTGCCGTTCAGCTTGATTCCGTCATCCGGACGAGTGCTCAGGCAGCCGAAATATCTCGAAGCATCACCGCAACCGCGACTGGTCGTCTCATGCGGCCGTCATGGAGTAGTCCCGGCTCTGTATTTGAAGAAAAAACTTGGGCGAAAAATATTCACCGTTCACATTCAGGATCCGAAGTCCGACACGTCCGGGTTCGATATGGTACTGATACCGAAGCACGACCCGACTCGCGGCCCCAACGTTTACCTGACGATGGGCGCGCTGCACAAAGTGACGCCAGAGAAGTTGCTAGCGGCTTGTGATACTCCCGAAGCGGCAAAGCTGGTCGATCCAACCCGGCCGCTTGTTTCGGTGCTGCTGGGTGGGAAGAACGGCTACTACTCATTTTCACAGGCCGACATCGACCGCTTGTTTGAGAAGCTCAACCGGCTGGTTGACCAACACAATGTTCGTTTAGCCGTGCTTACGTCGAACCGAACTCCAGTCGAAGTCTGCACGCGTCTGGCCAGGGATTTTGGCGACAACCATTTCATCTGGAATGGCCAGGGGACAAACCCGTATTTCGAAGCTCTCGCCCTGGCAGACTATATCGTCGTGACTGGCGATTCGGTTTCGATGGTCACTGAAGCAACCGCCACCGGCCGGCCGGTTTTTGTCGAACATCTGACCGAGCGACGTACCGCTCGCCGCTTCCGCAAGTTTCACTCGATGTTCGAAGAGGCCGGACTGACTCGGCGTTTTGAAGGCGAACTTGCCGAGTGGGAATACGAACCACCGAACGACACTCCGAACGTCGCTCGCCTCATCAGAGAAAGAATGGCTGAACAATGAACTTGTTATACGCTCTGAAAAACTCGACGACGCAATTTGACTTTCCTTATACACACTGGATTGTTGAGCAGCCGGTCACATCGGAAGTTCTGACCGAGGTTGTGACCACTCCGATGAACAAAGGCCCGCGAGCATTCGACGGAACTCGAGCAGCCGACAACGGCGGCGATGGCATAGATGCCAAACTTCGACTTTACATCACCGACGAAAATGTCGACGAGTTTCCGGCAATCGGCAAGATGATCGATGAACTACTGGCACCCGACACGGTCATGCAGTTCGAAAAGATGCTGCAACGGGATCTGAGTGACGCCTATCTTCGCGTTGAAGCTATTGCCGACGTAGACGGCTTCTGGCTGAAGCCGCACAAAGACATCAAAGAAAAACTGATGTCGATGCTCGTCTACGTGAATATCTGGGGTGAAAACGAAATGCTCGGTACGGACATTTACGACGACGACCTGAACGTCGTGAAGACGATCCCGTACCGCAACAATCTTGGGTACCTGTTTTCGCCGGGCGAAAACACCTGGCACGGCCTCGAAAAGAAAAAGATTAACACCGTCAGACGGTCGATTCTCATTAACTATGTTACGTTCGAAACTTGCTGGAAAGTGCCGGACACTCGCAGTCAACGGGCCGCCGCTTAGTTCTCGCAGTTCGTCGAGTCGCCCCGCTTGACGGACAGTGACCCCTTTTCGTACTACACTTTCGCGATCTGGAAACTGAAGAATTCTGCTCGTCGTGAAAGCCTGATGTGACCGTTGACTCCGACTCTGTTCGATACATCCTCGCCCTCGAATCATCCTGCGATGAGACCGCGGCTGCGGTGATCGATCGAGATTTGAATCCTCGATCGAACGTCGTCGCATCGCAGTACGAACTGCATCGTGACTACGGCGGCGTTGTTCCGGAAATCGCGTCACGAGCACACGTTCGCCGAGTATTGCCGGTCATTGACGAGGCGTTGAAGGAAGCGGGACTTGAACTTTCCGATATCGGCGCGGTGGCGGTGGCTACTCAACCTGGCCTTGTCGGATCGTTGCTGGTCGGGCTGACGGCTGCCAAGACGCTGGCCCTGGTGCTGGACGTTCCGTTGATTGCCGTCAACCATATCGAAGCCCACATCTATGCGTGTCGGATGGCCGCTAGGGTCGACACGTTTCCGTGTATTGGATTTGTCGTGAGCGGTGGACACACAAACATTTATGACTGCACGAGTCCGGTCGACTTCGAGTTGATCGGTTCAACGATCGACGACGCGGCTGGAGAAGCATTTGACAAGGTCGCGCAGATTCTGGACGTCGGTTTTCCAGGTGGACCAGCCATTCAGAAGATTGCCGAAAGCGGAGATCCGAAAGCGATTCGTTTTCCAAGGACGTTTCTCAAAGAAGACCGGCTTGAGTTCAGCTTCAGCGGCCTCAAAACATCGGTTCTCTATACGGCGAACGGCGTCCCGGGCTCGCACGTAAAACCCGAGCCTCTGACGCCGCAACGGGTCGCAGATATCGCCGCCAGCTTCCAGGCTGCTGTCGTCGACGTTCTGGTCGGGAAATGTAAGCAGGCGTTGCAGCAGCAAAATCGGAGCATACTTTGCGTTGGCGGAGGCGTGGCTGCCAATTCGCTGCTTCGTCACAAGCTCGAACAGATGGCTCGACGCGAAGGGGTACAACTATTCGTCGCTCCGATGTCGCTCTGCACTGACAACGCAGCGATGGCCGCCATCGCCTGGGAATCTCTCGACCGAGGTCACCTTGCCAACCTTGATCTGGACGTAACTCCCGGACTGGTTCGACATCGAAAACAGAAGACGAAAGTGCGAAGCTGATCGAAATGTTAGTTTTCGGAAAGCAGTAAACGGCATTTCGAGCTTCCCAACTCCGAATGTGAAACAGAAAGAGTTACCTTCGAATGACTGAGACCCCTCTTCGAATTCTGGCTGTCGGAGCTCACCCCGACGATTGTGAGATCACTTGTGGCGGCACAGCGACTCTCTATCGACAGGCCGGGCATGTCGTGAAGTTTGTCAGCATGACAAACGGTGAATCCGGGCACCACGAAATATTTGGCGACGAGCTGATCGCCATCCGTCGCGCGGAAGCGAAGGCGG
Organism: uncultured Planctomyces sp.; assembly: GCA_937904325.1. Taxonomy (GTDB): domain Bacteria; phylum Planctomycetota; class Planctomycetia; order Planctomycetales; family Planctomycetaceae; genus JABMPE01. Next base: position 30,773 of record CALGTK010000107.1, on the reverse strand, counting down.
CAGCCGACACTGTCGGGATCGAATCCGAAGTGCTGGAGTTTCGCGATGGACGATTGGAACCATCCTTTGAAGCTCGTTGTGTGCTGATTCAACTAATCCGCGAATTCAATCCGGACCTCGTGCTGACGCACCGCCCGAATGACTACCACCCCGACCATCGATACACGTCTCAACTAGTCTGCGATGCCGCTTATATGGTGACTGTGCCAGCAATTGTCCCTGAAGTTCCCGCGCTGCGAGACAACCCGGCGATCGCTTACGTGGCAGACAACTTCCAGAATCCAGCCCCGTTCGAGCCAACTGTCGTTGTCGACATTGGCTCAACGATCGAAGCCGCAGTCGACATGCTGCATTGCCACACGTCGCAATTCTATGGCTGGCTGGCGTACAACCATAAGTATGAGAGCGAATTGCCAGAATCAGACAACGAACGGCGGCAATTTCTCGGACGGTTTTTTCGAGATCGAATCGGCGGCCTTGCAGATCGATTTCAAGAGAAAATCGTGGCGACCTACGGCAAAAAACGCGGCCGCGAGATTCAATGGATCGAGGCCTTCGAACGCTGCGAATACGGCAGACAGTGGAATGACGAATTGATCCGAAAATTATTTCCGTTCGTACACAGGGCTTAACACGGCCTACGTGCTTGCTACGATCGTTTGAACTTCTGCCGGCGATAATTGGTTCGAAACGCAAATTTCGTATACGTTTCCCGTCAAATCAGCGCATCTTGTCCTGGTTTCGACCTTTCACTACTATCGCCCGCGTGGCCAATCTCAATGCGGGTAATCTGTAGTCACCCGTCTCGACCTATCAGCAAAGTCCTGTTTAAACGTATTAACTCGTGACGCGTTTTCAGGGCTTTCGCCCGACGACAATTTTCTCTCAGTCGACAGGTTGAATGCCGGCTGAGATTTATCGAGCAGACAGGTGAACTATGAAATTGAAGAGCCCATCGAAAGCTGCCTGTACCACCGTAACTGTTGCTGTGCTGCTAGTGGCAACGACGATTTTCGCCCAGCAGCTCGGCCGGCCAACGGCTGAAGACGCAACGACGGCGCGGCTCGTATGCAGCATGATCAACCGGTATCACATTAACCATGGTGAGATTGACGATTCAGTTTCACCAAGGTTGCTCGACCGATTCATCGAGATGCTTGACCCTCAGAAAGTTTACTTCCTGAAGCAGGACATTGATGAGTTCTCACGACTGCGAACGCAGCTCGACGACCTCGTCAAACAAGGCGACGTTAGTTTTGCTTATGACGTTTTCGATATCTACCGCCGTCGGTTCGATTCGCGGATAGACCACGCTCATAAGCTTATCGACATGGAGCATGACTTCACGCTCGACGAGGAACTCGACACAGACTTCGAAGCACGCGAATGGGCATCCACAGATGCTGAACTCAACGAAAGATGGCGGCAACGAGTCAAATTCGAGGTACTGAATCGCACACTCGACAAGGACGAAGACATCACCGAGGTCCGAGACCGACTGCACAAAAGACAGAACACCCTGCTCCGCTCGATCCACGACACCGAGAGTTCGGAAGTTCTGGAGATGTTCCTCTCGTCGTTAACGCACTGCTTCGATCCACACTCAAGCTACATGTCTCCGCAGACACTCGAAGAGTTCCGCATTTCGATGCAGCTCAGTCTTGATGGAATCGGGGCAGCACTCCGTAGCGAAGAGGGCAACACCTTTATCGCATCTATCGTCAAAGGTGGAGCCGCTAATAAAGACGGACGACTGGAAGTCGGCGACCAGATTACAGCAGTCGCTCAGGAAACTGGCGACTTTGTCGATATCGTTGAAATGAAGCTAAGCAAAGTGGTTCGTCTCATTCGGGGAAAACGTGGATCAAAAGTTCGACTGCAGGTTACCAAAGCCGACACAAACGAGTCGGTCGTTTACGAGATGATTCGCCAGAAGATCGAACTCTCCGAGTCTGCCGTCAAAGGCGAAATTATCGAGACGGCCGATCGGCTTGGCCGAAAGGCGAAGATCGGTGTGATTAATATCCCGTCCTTCTATCGCGATTTTAACGGTGCCGAGAAAGGACTCGACGACTTCAAGAGCACCGCCCGTGATCTTCAGAATGTGCTTGTCGACTTCCGACGACAGGGTGGTGTCGAAGGCATCGTGATCGACCTTCGGTACAACGGCGGTGGAGCACTGAGCGAAGCCATTGAAGTCACTGGCCTGTTTATTGATCAAGGCCCTGTCGTACAGGTCAAGGAACCAGGTAGCAAAGTCAAAACTTACAGCGACGACATTGAAGGAGCCTTTAACGAACCACTGATTGTTGTCTGCAATCGGATGTCGGCATCTGCTTCAGAAATCTTCGCAGGAGCTATAAAGGACTACGGTCGAGGAATCGTAATCGGAGATATGACGACTCACGGCAAAGGGACTGTCCAGAATGTGATGCCCGTCAGCTCACAACTGTTTTCTTCATTCTTCAAACCGCAGGACCGCGGAGCTTTGAAACTGACGATCAACCAGTTCTACCGAGTGAATGGCGACAGTACTCAGAACCTCGGCGTTAAATCCGACATTGTACTCCCATCGCTGCTCGATCACATGGACATTGGAGAGTCATCACTGGACAACGCTTTGGCCTTCGACCAGATCGCTGAATCCGAGTACACGTCCCTGGCTTACGTAAATGCGGATGTCACATCCCGTTTGAAAAAGAAAAGTGCCAAACGAATTGCGATGAATGATGAGTTCAAGAAGATTAAAAAAGACATCGCTGACTACATTGAGCGAAAAAAACGAAAGTCGATTCCTTTGAATGCAGAAAAACTCAGAACTGAGCGAGCGAAGGATGAGAAGAAGGACGACGACGACGATGATGATGACGACACCGATGATGAAGACGGTCCAGTTCTTCCGGTGACCGCTTACAATGACGAAGTCCTCAACATTGCCGTCGACTACGTAGAACTTCTGCGAGGAGTCGTAACTGCTCAGCGATAATAGCTCTCCCTGACTCGACTGCGTGAGTTTAAAATACCAGGTCAGAAGGCTAACTGATTACAATGCAGAAACGCCCGCTTTCGAGTTTCGAAAGCGGGCGTTTTTCTGTTTAGAAGCGCTGTTGTCAGCGACATTGCCGATGACAAACCAGCTTAAGAATCAAGCGGCGGCTGAATCTGGAAACATACTGACTTCGCGGCGGATGATTTCCGGTGTGATGACGTACTTGCGTCCCTGTTCCTGATCCGGCAACTCGAAGAGAATTTCGAACATTGATTCTTCAATGACTGCTCTCAGGCCGCGAGCACCGGTTTCTTTGCGAATCGCAATTCGAGCCACTTCGCGAAGAGCTTCGTCTGTGAATTCGATGCTGGACTCTTCCATTTCGAAGAACTTCTCGTACTGACGAACCAGTGAGTTTTTTGGCTCGGTCAGGATTCGGACAAGATCATCTTCCTTCAACGGACTGAGACCGGCGAGCACTGGCAGACGCCCGATGAATTCAGGAATCAATCCGAACTGCATGATGTCTTCAACGCAGACTTCACTCATCAGTTCTTCGTGTTCAGCGACCAACTCTTTTTCAGAGACGCCAAATCCGATCATCTTTCGACCAAGTCGTTTCTGAATAATCTTGTCCAATCCGACAAACGTGCCGCCGCAAATGAAGAGAACGTTCGTCGTGTCGAGCTGAATGTAGTGCTGCTCGGGGTGTTTCCGACCGCCTTGTGGCGGCACGTTGGCAACTGTCCCCTCGATCATCTTCAGCAGCGCCTGCTGGACACCTTCGCCAGAGACATCACGAGTGATCGACACGTTTCCTGACGTTTTGCCGATTTTGTCGATTTCGTCAAGGAAGATGATTCCTCGTTGAGCCGCTTCAACATCAAAGTCGGCCGAGTGCAAAAGTTTAAGCAGCAGGTTTTCGACATCTTCGCCGACATAGCCAGCTTCCGTGAGGGTTGTTGCATCGCCAATAGCAAAGGGCACCTGCAGGAACTTGGCCAGTGTTTTGGCCATCAGAGTCTTGCCGCAGCCAGTCGGTCCTATCATAAGGATGTTGGATTTTTCAATTTCAACATCCGTGTCAGACTCAGACATCAACATCAACCGCTTGTAGTGATTGTGCACGGCGACGGAGAGGCTTCGCTTTACCGGATTCTGGCCGATGACATACTCATCCAGATGTCCAACGATTTCTCGCGGTGTAGGGACTTTCGTGAAGAGCTTCTGTGGTTCGCCTCGGCGACGTTTCTCCTGCTCAAGAATCGACTGACAAAGTTCAATGCAGTCACCGCAGACGTAAACGTCATCTGGTCCTTCGACCAGCGGACCTACTTCGCGGTAGCTCTTACGGCAGAATGAGCAGTTGGCATTTTTCTTGCCGCCAGCGGTCCGTTTCCCGGTTGTAAAGTCTTTTCCTGAGGGCATTCGATTTCCTTCAGTTCTGTCAATCTCGACGAAACTAAATTTCACAGTCAAAGACCTGACTCCGAAAATTGGTCCCGCGATCGGTGATCTCAATGGTGCCGGGCGGTCGAGCCACGCTGGCCGTTCGCACGCCGTAGATTCTCATGATCGGACTCAACCATGAGTCCGACCAATCCGCAACGCCTGGGTTGGTGTCAGATTCCATGACAATGACAACCGGTCGCCGATCCGTGCGACGGTCAGATCAACTCTTCAACTTTCCAGCCCGACGTCAATGTCAGGATTGTCTACGCATGAATTCGTAGAATTGTCGAGTAGTTGCCCCTCAATGGATCGGAATTCCTGGTCAGTCAGCTCACCTCGACGTTCCAGTTCCTTGAAGTGGACGAGCAATTCAGCTCGATCAGCCGCAGTATCGGAACCATCCTGATACCAGGAGCGAAACTTCAAAGCAGACCAGATCAGTACGATAAGACATAACGATGTTAAACAGTAAGAGACAGCACTCTCTCTGATTATTGTCGAAACTCTATCAAGGGCGCCAAACAAAACGGTCATCCGTAGCAGGAGTGCTTCCAAGTAGTGCCAGCTACAAAAATACAGCTGATCCCACTGTTGCTTGATTAGTTCATTCGAACACAGTGACGCATTTTACCCCGTTTCCTGCAGAATCAATCCCAGTTCAAGGTGCTTGTAACTCCATTGCTCATCTCATCCGCGTATTCGCGAAATTGAATACTGAAACTAATGGTCGTCGGACGGTTCGCCATCTGCTTCGTAGAACTTGTTGGCTGAGAGCAGTTCGAGAGAGAACAGGATGAGCACAATTCCCAGAATCACTGGAAAAACTTCAACTCCAAGTCGCCCTGCCGTTACAGACCGAGTTAGACTTTCAACATCACGCGCGACGCTGTAACGGCCTTCACCCAGTAAATTGTCGAGATCGGCGATTGTAGCTTGCGAAAAATCGCTTTCCCCTGAATCGTGGTTAACTGAAAATGAAGTCAGTCGCCCGTCCAAACGCGGCTTGATCAAGTAGTGTCCCAATTCGTTGGCTTCTTCGATCCATATCGAATCGGAATCCGTTGCGACGACTCCTGGAATCTGTGCTCCAGCAGGCATGCGCAGCAAGTAGTCTCGAACTGGTTGCTCGCGATCGTTCTCAATCTCAATCGCGTCGTTTGCGGTAAAGTTGAACTTTGCATCAGTTCTTCCGGTCAGGAAAAGCGCCAGCCGGTTGACGAGAACAAAGAATGGCCACTCGCCTACCAGGCGGTTCCATTGTCGTTGATCATCAATTTCCAGGTTCCCTGCTGTTGTGAAAAGTGCAGAACGCCCTCTGCCGATCGTGCGTGAAACTACTGCCGGCGATGATCGATCATCGGTAAATCGAACAAGCACTTGAGCGTCGTCGACTGGCTCGACGTTCCAGCTTTTCCACACGGGAATCAGAGCGACGTCTGCTGCGACGCCCTGGGTGTCGAACTCAGCCAGGATCGCATTTGCCGTATCCTTCACGTCGAGTCCGCACGGCTTGCGAAACAGCCGAACGACATCAAGCTGGGCAGGCAGAACATCCAAGGCTTCGGGAGTGATCCACGGAGCCACTTGGATTCCCCGTGCTCCGTCAAACGCAGCAGACCCCAGAAAGCCGAGCAGTCCGCCACCAGCGGAAACGAACTGCTGAAGTTTTTTCCAGGTTCGTTGGGACGGAGCTTGCACGTTGACCAGAATCACGAGATCACTCTCAATGAATTTCGCCGTGTCCAGCTTGTGTGCTGGCAGAAAATTCACCTTGGCTCCCAAGGCCGTCAGCAGGTTGAATAATTCGAACCCGGGGCCGGCCTCGACGTTTTCTCTCGCGACGTCGCGAGCAGGCGCAATCAGCAACACCCGAAGCTGCGGTCGCGTGCCAACGGTTAGAAAGAGCTGATTATCAGCCGCGAGTGGGTCACTTGTCACCAGTCGCAATTCGCCACGAATAATCTTTTCGCCAGCGGTGTCAGCCGCAAATTGCAGAGGTTGCGGAATTCCTTTCTTCAGAGTGACCGCCAACTGACCTCGTTCGACAGGTTCGTCATTCAATCCGTGCGTGTAAAACTCGACCGTGACTTCCTGACCATCGAAGCCCTGTGAAACCAGCGACGCCTCTATGACGAACTCACCATCACTCGACACTTCTTCATCCGACAGTTGCAGGCCGGTCAGAGCTACGTTGCGAGGCTCTTTTACTCCTGCATCGATCAGGTAGACGCTGGCCCAGGGCAATCGTTCAAGTTCTTGACGAAGTAGTTTTCCCGACGCTTCCGTCCATGCCGATCGGGAAAGATCGGTAAAAATATAGACTTCACGGATCAACCGGTCAGTCTCAATTTCTGCCTCGTTGCCACCACCCGAGGACATGATTCGTTTGCGATCGTCTTCCTGAAGCCGCAACGCGGATCGCAGACGATCATTCAATGGAACAAACATCGGAGATGTTTCGAGTGAATCGATTCGTTTCTTCGCTCCAACAATGTCTGCCTGAAAGAGTGCAGGTAACGTGCCGGACGAGTCGGCGATGGCGATGCGACTCTGACGAGGTAGCGTCGACAAGTGCTTGTTGGCGAGTTCTTTAACAATGTCCAGTCGAGTCATTCCTTCCTGCCGATACTCCATACTTTGAGAAGTATCAAACAGGAATACTGCAGCAACTGGGATGTCCGGCGAAACTTCCGGCAAAGGCTCAGTAATTGCGGCGGCAACTCGCTGTTGATAGGGCCACCCGATCAACAGCAGACACAAAAGAAGTCCGGCAAGGCTAACAGCTCCCCGCAGCGATGTTCGTCGAGAAGCGATGACGTGATTCGCAACACCCTGCTTACGCCAACGAGCCATGATCAGTAAATAGGTCGCCATGGCTGTCGCAATGATGATCAGAAGTGTTACCGTTTCCTTTAGATTCAAGCCGTACTGCGCGGCTGGCAGCGACGGTCTCATGAGGGCAGCAACAAGGATTGCCAGCACTAACACTCGTAACAATAACAGCCAAAGATGCCGAAGCCGAATACGGCGAACGTTCTGCCGACGGCGTTTCTGAATTAGACGTAACGCAGGGAAGAGAAGTTTCTTTGGCTTAGCGCGCATCATCAGGTGCAGCACAACTGGAATGGCGGCGCAGACGAGACCAAAAATCAGTGCGGGATTCAGAAGTGACATCGACGGCTGATTCGAGCGTTACGTGGTCGAAAAGAAGAAGTTCGCGAAGACTAGTCCATCCACCGCCAAATTCCAGACTTCTTACTTTACTACGCCAGGACGCTCTGAGGCTGCAGCCTGAATGCCTGCCGAAACTCGCAGCGTTCTGGAATCTAAGCTGGCCGTCATCCAAGCCCGGTCGAGCAACTGTAGAAACTGTTCGAGTTCTTTCAATCGACGCTCAGCATCGGCTTCAGAAACCTTGTCTCGCCGCGCCTGTCGAATGAACCATTCTCTCTGACCAGCAAGCATCTGGCGCATCGCAACCGAACTCGCTACTACGCTCTGGAGATTACCGGATCTGCTTACTGTTGATGTTTGGCCATTCGCAGTCAACGCTAGAAATGTTTCGCATAGATCAGGTGACGTTGCGAGAACTAACTGTCCGTTCGAAATGACAAACGCTGGCTGAAAGAACGCCACCGGGTCCGCAAAATAAATTGTCGCTGCGCCAACTTTCCGTTCTTTGACGATTGAAACTTTTTGCCCAATTGCGTGCACGTTGTGAACGCCGGCCAGAACTCCCAGACCAGATCGAAGCGAGCTGTCCAGAGCAGCTTCAGCGGACACGCTTGTTCCGCCGTTCTCTGGTGAATCTTCAGTGGCCTCTGTTTTAACATCGATCGCGAATAACGAATCGACAGGGAACGACGTGGAGACTTCTGGATCTCGAGACTGAACATTGAATACCCATGAAGGCCCGATCGCTGGCAGGACGTCGGCCACCGGGTCAAGTCCGAGCAACAATCCCTGAGCGACTCGTCTTGCCTGAATCAGATCTTTCGATAAATTCGACTGCGTTTTCAATGAAGCCAGAATCAACTTTGCGATACTTGGTGAGGCAACCTGTCCGCTCATGGAAAACAGCGAGTCAGCCGAAAGCGACTTGAAAGACGGTCGCGCCGACTTCGCAACCTGTAACCAGTCCTGCCACCAATCAGGTGTGCCATTGCTGTCGTAATCTGCCAGCAGATCGAGTTCTATTGACTCATTGTTTGTCAGGCTCAAAGTAAGCCACTGACAGCGAGCCAGAGTCGCCTTAACAGTAGAAAAATATTTGTTTGCTCGGCCGAGTTCGCTGATTAGAACTCGAGGATTCACATAGACTGCTGCCAGTTCCGATTCGTGCCGCCGCGCAAACGCATTACTGAAGGGCTCGTAGACCGCCAGGCATTCAGGATGCCCTGCAGTTTTGTCGGTAGCTTTGCTGGGCTGCTCCGAGTCATCTGTCGCCTCGGTCGCTAGCTCGATCGTACGCTGAATCCGGTCTTCGCGAATCGACATGACCAGCACATCACCGAGAATCGCATACCAGAAGCCTTTCGCATTTTCGTCGGCACTGGCCTTGACCGAATGTGTGTAGTCAACTCCGCGATACTTGTGAGCCTCCGTACGTTGTCGTTCCAGGACGTTCCATGCGGCCAGTGCCGATTTTGCCGCGGCCGGACTTTCGACCTCAATCAGCAGCACACAATTCCGTGCAAGGTCAGCTTTGGTACCAGGCGTGTGATACCACGCCAGAACCACATCCTCGCTGAACAGTTCTTGCCGTGACTGCTCCAGCGGTTTACCTGATGCAGCCTGAACGGCAACTTTGACGAGTCCAAGCTGCTGATAATCGGGACTGTTGATCCAGTCCTGAAAGAAGGATGAACGTTTCAACCGAGTGCCGAACTCAGAATCGCACAACCGTTGCCACTGAATGTCCAATTGCCGAGTGTGCAGACAGGCGGCCGCTTCCTGGTCTACGAACTCGAACAGGTCTCGCGCTGCAGCGATTGACTGCCAACCGCATGCAAAAAGCACAATTGCAATTGTCGAGACCGACACTCGCCGAGAGATCAGTATGACAGCGGCTCCGACCTGGTGACGCCAAGATCGCGGATTTAATTTTAAATGAACCATTTCGTAGTACTCGCTGATTTTCTCTGCGATCCATAACCGGACAGGGTCGCGTTGACTCGAATGGGCGTGTTGGAGCACACCACCGTTACCTGGATCGTAAGTGTGCCCGACAAATCGCCGTCCTTGAACAAAAACTCGAACGCTTTTTCAACGGTTGATGGCTCCGAGGATTTTTGTGGCACAACATCGTCACTTGCGTCACTCGAATCAACAGCCGGATTCGGGGCGTCGGGAATCCCCAGCTCGTGCTTCAAATCCGGCACGAACACGCTGAAGCCGCTGGCCTGATGTGAAACTCGACTCGTGATGCCCTGCCATGCAGACCGAGCATCCGCCACCAGGTGACTGATATCAGCAACCTGATCCTGTGGTTGCTGAAAAAGCTCAGCCGGTTGCTCAGGCACCACTTGTTCTTGAAGATGATCATTAACCGCGATGGTTCCGGGTTGCTCTCGAAAAACGATCGCGACCGCCATCAGCACCAACGCGACAGTGACGATGGTCGGCCAGATTTTTCGGTCTTGCGGCAATGTTTCATCAGGACCAGAGCGGACCACGACGTCAGCATCGGATTCCAACCTGCCCTCTTGCAGATCTGCATTGTCCATCTTTGTACCAGTGAAAGCTTCAGTGACAGCCGATTCGTTTGACGAGACAAGGCCCTCTCGGCGAACTACGTCGATGACTCGATCTGTCAAATCCACGGCCGTTCTTTGCGGAGCCCATGCTGCCAACACCGTTGCAATCAATAGATGCTCTTCATAATGCAGACGGCAGTCTGAACATGACTCGACATGCAACAGCACTTCGGCATGTCGAGGGTCGTTCGTCTGGCTGGTGATGCTACGTTGATTATCCAACGCACCATTCAGTTCTTCACGAATTTCCTGGCAGTTCATATCCGCTCCTCACTTCGTATGCCGCTTGTGCCGCAGCATGTTTTAACTCGATTTTCTCAGATCGATTTTATCTTGCTGACGTTGCAGTTCACGTTGCTTCCAACATCGACGGGTCCGCCACGACTCCACGGTCCTGCAGCCGTTTCGCCAACTGAGCACGTGTTCTGTGCAGCCATGTCTTGATCGTGCCCTGAGGGCAGCCAAGGACTTCGCCAATCTCCTGGTAGCTCAATTCTTCCTGGTGATACATCACGAAGCACGTTCGGTAGTCGTCCCTGAGTTCGCCGAGAGCCAGTTCCAACTCTTCGCCGATGTCGAGTTGCTCCTGCGCATTTTTTGAGTGTTCGCGTCGCTCGGAAGCAAGATCGATGGCCATGTCGTTCTGCGACGGCAGCTTCGATCTCTTTTCCAACGCGGTCCGACATCGGTTAGCAGCGATCGTCAGCAGCCATGGTTTGATCGGCCTTTGTTGATCCCATTTTTCGAGGTTCCGGAAAACTCGAACCAGCGAGTCCTGCGCGACGTCTTCCGCGTCTTCGCGATGCCCGAGCATTCGAAGGCAGAGTGAAAACACCAATCCCTGATACTTGCTGAGAAACGCGCGCATCGACAGCTCATCCCCGGACAGGCATTGCTGAACAAGCTGCACGTCTTCCGACACTTTGTTTCCTGTTTGACAGGTGGTGCCCCCTGCAGGGCCAATTAAAGACTAAGTCACGTTTCTGACATTCGGCAGATGCTGGATTGTTACCCGCATTGGCTTGCAGAAGTTTCACGCGGCAGACCGTCGCCCCGGGCACTTGTTGAGCTGACCTTGCCTCGGATTGCCGGAACCGTTCGAATTCGCCGAATTTTTGTGGTGAAACAGCAGTTTTCGAAAGAATCGAAAGAGTTCACAAAGAAACACATGCGATCCACTTGCCCAATGGGAAACAGCGTACGCCAAGGATGCGATCCACAGCAACGTTCGTCCCGATAAGAAGACTGATGGAACCAACAATGCGAATCTGGCCTGGGCGTCCTTACCCAATGGGTGCGACCTGGGACGGCACGGGCGTCAACTTTGCCCTCTATTCGCGAAACGCGACCGCCGTCGATCTTTGCCTTTTCGAGGATCGAGCGTCGACAAAAGAGTCTGTCACCGTACCGCTCAAGCGAGGGACAGGATTCGTCTGGCACGGATATCTTCCAGATATTCGACCGGGGCAGCTTTACGGATTCCGCGTTGACGGGCCATACGATCCAGTTGCCGGGCAACGCTTCAACCGGAACAAAGTGCTGCTCGACCCATACGCAAAGGCTCTTGGTCGTGACATCACCTGGGATGACTCACTGTTTGGATATTCGGTCGGTGAGTCAGACATGTCGTTCGACAAACGCGACAGCGCCGCCGTCGCGCCGCTGGGAGCCGTCATCAACGATGCCTTCGTCTGGGGCGACGACGTCCGGCCCAACGTACCGTGGAATAAGATGCTCATATACGAGGCCAACGTTCGAGGTCTCACCAGGCTCAACCCGAAGGTCGCAACTTCAAGGCGAGGTACTTACGCAGGACTCTGCTCGCCGGCGGTCATTAGGCATCTCTTGAAGCTCGGCGTGACATCGGTCGAGCTGATGCCGGTTCACCATTTTGCGAAGGATCAGTTTCTCGTCGAACGAGGGCAGACGAACTTCTGGGGCTACAGCTCGCTGGGATTCTTCGCACCTGAGATGACGTACTCGTCGGCGGATTCGCCGCAGGAAACGGTGCGCGAGTTCAAAAGAATGGTCAAAACGCTGCACAAGCACGGCCTCGAGGTCATTCTGGACGTCGTCTACAACCACACTGGTGAAGGCAGCGAGATGGGGCCGACGCTGAGTTTTCGAGGTATCGACAATTCAAGCTACTACAGGCTCGCCGGCAACCACCGTTACTATGACAACTTTTCCGGCTGCGGAAATTCGTGGAACGTCAACGATCCATTCTCGCTGCAACTGATCATGGACAGCCTGCGCTACTGGCTGCAGGAAATGCACGTCGACGGTTTTCGATTTGATCTCGCGTCAGTACTGGGCCGAGAACCTCGCGACTTTGATCCCGGCGCCGCGTTTTTTGATGCAGTGCAGCAGGATCCCGTTCTTTCACAGGTAAAGATGATCGCGGAACCGTGGGACGCGGTGGGCAGCTACGACCTCGGAAACTTTCCAGGACACTGGAAAGAATGGAACGGCCAGTACCGTGACACCGTCCGCGAATTCTGGCGAGGTGATCACGGAAAACTTCGCGACTTCGCGACAAGAATCTGTGGCAGCAGTGACGTATTTCAGCACAACGGTCGCAGCCCTCTGGCAAGCATCAACTTTGTCACTTCGCACGACGGATTCACGCTCAAAGATCTGGTCAGCTACAACCAGAAGCACAACGAAGCAAATCTCGAAAACAGCGGGGACGATCACAACCGCAGTTGGAACAGTGGCTTCGAAGGCGAGACACCGAATAAAGACATCAATCACTTGCGGGACAGGCAGCGGCGAAATTTCCTGACGACACTATTCTTTTCGCAGGGCGTTCCAATGTTGTTGGCAGGTGACGAATTCGGTCGTACCCAGGGAGGTAATAACAACGCCTACTGCCAGGACAACGAAATCAGCTGGGTCGACTGGAATCTCCAACCCGAGCGACAAGCCTTTCAGAAGTTTGTTCGGCGAACCATTCAGCTCTGGCGCGAGAATCCAGTTTTTCACCGACAAACGTTCTTTAAACCGTCAATGCATGGTGAAACTGAAGACCGCGACATTCACTGGCTGACGCCCGCTGGCGAGCCTATGACCAGTGCCGACTGGGAAGCGGGGTTCGCACGTTGCGTAGGCATGCTTCTCGACGGGCGGATGGTTGAAGAGTTTGATTCCAGTGGTGAACCGCTGGAAGGCAACACGGTGCTGCTCCTCATGAGCGCCAGCGAGGACGACATTCAATTCAGATTGCCGCCACTCGACGAAGGTTGCTACTGGCAATGCGAACTCGACACATTCTACCCAACGAGACGCCCGAAGAGTTTGCCACCAGGACACAGCTACCCGCTTAAGACTCGGTCAATGTCGCTGTTCGTTCGGCGACAGGAAAGACGGAGCACGTTTCGTAAATGCACGGGACAAAAGCAAAAATAGCAGAGCGATTCGAATGCGTTGCGACTTCGACACAAAGCTTTGTCACTTCAACAGTGGCTGTATCGCCTTAGCCCAGATTTTGTAGCCTTGTTCATTCAGATGCAGGCCGTCCTTGAGGAACAACTCTGGCATAGGTTTGCCATCTTTTCCGAGCATCGGGTTGAAAATATCGACATAGTCCATCTTCTCGTCTGCGGCGCAAATTGCAGCAATTGCTTTGTTGGCTACGCGGATTTCACCAGCCAGATTCCATCGTTTGGTGCTTGGCTTAATTGCAATGAAGGCGATCCTGGTCGCTGGCAGTTTCTTCCGAACAACACTGGCAAACTTCTGAAAATCTGCGGTTACGATTTTAGCCGATTTACCACGCGAGATATCGTTGTCTCCGGCGTAAAGAAGGATGATTGCCGGTTGATATTTAAGAATGATTCTATCAGCGAAGTGAATCGAGTCCGCGATCTCTGATCCGCCAAAACCCCGATTGATCGTTTTGAACTTCGGAAACGATTGACCGAGTTCCCACTTTCGAATGCTTGAACTTCCCACAAACAAATTCGCCCCTGCTGGCTGAGGCATCTGTTTGTCCTGCGATTCAAACTTCTGAATCGAAGCTTCCCATTTCTTGAAGTCTGGTTTGCTGGTTTCCGCTTCGTCCGCGAAGGATTCGTTGACCGGAAACGACAACCAAGCCAGGCAAAGAACACTCAACAATGTTACTGACGATTTTGAGCAAGAAAAAATAATCACAACGTTTACTCCTGAATAAACTGTGAGCGTCCAAACGCGATCCACACCGCTTAGCTCTACTACATCGAATTCGTGGTTTCCGCCAATCGTTCGACCACCGTCTTTGCATTGCCGTTGTCGATCGCTTCCGCAGCAAGTGTTGCGGCCTCTGCTGGGCTGGTTGCTTTACCTGCCGCGACCAATGATGCGGCCGCGTTGGCGACGACAATGTCTCGCGAGGCTCCCTGAGTACCGTCAAGGATTTGTCGAATTCGGTGAGCGCTTTCGGCTGCTCCATCGACGACCAGTTCATCTACGCTGCATTCGGAAAGCCCAAAGTCACTAGCCGACCATGATCGTTCGACGACGCCGTCACGTGAAACGTCAAACACTACCGTTTGGCCCCAAAGGCTGATCTCGTCAAGTTCGTCGTTTCCACACACCACCAAAGCACGATTGCAACCAAGTTCAAACAACGCCGTCGCGAGTTTTTCCGCGAAGTGTTTTCGGTTCGCGCCAAGCAATTGGAATTGAGCCCCAGCCGGATTTGTCAGCGGCCCGAGTAGATTAAAAATCGTTCGAATCCCCAAAGCCTTACGGACTGGAACGACATTCTTCATAGCTGAATGCAGTAGCGGCGCAAAGCAGAAGCCGATACCAACTTCGTCGATGCACTTCCCGACCTGTTCGGGCGAAAGTTGCAGATTGATCCCTAGTGCCTCGAGAACGTCTGCAGAACCGCTCGAACTCGACACGCTCCGGTTTCCATGTTTAGCCACCGGAACGCCTGCCGCCGCAGCGACAAAGGCCGTTGCCGTGCTGATGTTGAAAGTGTGCAGTTTGTCGCCGCCGGTCCCACAGGTGTCAAGCAATCCCCTGGACTGGCATTCTATACGAGTCGCGCGTTGCCGCATGACCGCCGCAGCTCCCGCAATTTCTTCGACTTCTTCCCCACGAACGGTTAGAGCGGTCAGTAATGCGGCGATGTCGATCTCGCCACATTCTCCATCCATGATTGCAGCAAATGCCGCCTCGGTGGCGGTACGAGGAACCGTCTGTCCGTCAAGGATATGGTTGAGTGCCTGGCGAATAGAGTCGTTCATAGCGGAGCCTGATGAGTTGCAGAAAAATGAAAATGAATCTCGTATGCGGAACGGAGTCCTGCTGTCCGCTTCTTGGCGATCGGGTACGAAGCGGCCAGTATTTCGCTTTATGACGCCATCGTCGAGCGTGTGTAGACGGGGCTAACTTCGAGGGCAAGTCTACAGATGGTGTGCCCGCGCTGCGCTTGTCACGTCTTACGATTTCTGGCCGCTGGGTATCGTGCCGCGTCATCCTGAAATATCCTGTGACACTTAGTTCGCCTTCCGAAGTGTCCGGTCTAAATAACCCTGATCGCAATTGCCGCCAGATACTTCGATTGGAAACTCATTTGCCATACCGAACACGAGTTTGCGAATCCAGCCACGAATCCGGAGCTTCGCCATGCCGCTGAATCGACGTCAGTTTCTGAAACGGAGTATTCGTGGCCTTGCCGCCGCTGGTGCTGCAAATGTTGTCGCCAACGAAGTTGTTCAGTCAGGCCGGCCGGGGCGATTCTCGATTCCCGGACTGTACGCGGCAGAGACTTCGCGGAAGAAAGCGTCGAAGTACATCGACGTGCACACTCACATCGGCACGACTTGGAACGGTAACAAAGAATTGACAGCTGACGATCTGTTGCGTTGGATGGACGAGCACGACGTCGAAAAATCGGTGCTGCTGCCTTTAACGTCACCAGAGTCATCGAGCTTTCTGTTACTGACCGAACCGGCGCTGGCCGCCGCGAAAGCGCATCCCGACCGTTTTACCCCGTTCTGTTCAATTGACCCTCGGACTTCGCTGCGTGGTGGACGGAAGGGATTCCTCGACGTCATCGGCAAGTATGTCGAGCAAGGGGCTCGAGGGTTCGGCGAACACAAGGTGGGACTCAATTTTGACGACCCACTCATGATGCAGATTTATGACGTCTGCCAGGAGTTGCAGATCCCGCTACTTTTCCACATGGACAACCTCCGAGGCAAAGATCAGCCGGGACTCCCGAGGCTGGAACATGCGCTGGCAACGTTCCCGAAGCTCAACTTCCTCGGGCATGGCCCGGGCTGGTGGGCATCAATTTCTGGCGGTCTGACCCAGGCAGAACTGATGAGCTATCCAAAGGGAAAAGTCCGGCCGGGAGGAGCGATCGATACGCTGATGGAGAAGTACCCAAATCTGTACGGTGATCTTTCGGCCGGTTCTGGAGCGAACTCTATCAGCCGCGACCGCGAATTCGGACGTGAGTTCATGATTCGCCGGCAGGACCGACTACTGTTCGGAACCGACTACCTGCAACCCGGCCAGGCCGTTCCGCAATTCGAGCTGTTTGACAGTCTCGATCTACCGGCCGACGCTGCCGCGAAAGTTTTCCGCGGCAACGCAGAGCGGGTTTTGAAACTTAACTCGTAGGATCGCTCAGTCGCCGATTCGAATTTCGAATAGCTGACCGGCGTCTTTATTACCCGACCGTGCTCCACCAGTTGCAAACAGGCGTCCGGTGTCGCTCGATTTAATCGCGATGCCGTTCACTGTTGCTCCCACGTCGAAGGATCGAAGTAGCTTGCCTTCAGGTGATAGCATTTCAACCCGGTATCCGTCTCCGAGAGCGACAAAGATGCGACCAGTTTTGGGCTCGACGAGCAGTCCGTTTGCAAATCCTTGTTCGGCATCATCGGAGTCTGCCTGAAGCTTTGCGAAGATGTGCTTCGGCCCAACAGTTCCAGGAGATCGGATTTCAAATTCAACCACCTGCCGAGTCTGGCTCTCAACGACGAGCAACTTCGATCCGTCAGAGGACAATGCAATCCCTTCCGGAAATGCCAGACGCTGAGCAACAACGATCACACTGCCGTCGGCGGCAACGTAATGAATTCGGCCGATAGGATTTCGAATTCGAGCGTAGCCCGGGTCCGTGAAGTACACGCCGCCTTTTGAGTCGACAACAAGGTCATTCGGAGCTCTCAGGAAATAACCGTCACTTCGAGTCGCAACTTTGCGAACCTGCTTGCCAGCTTCGTTCAGCTTGACGATGGCTCTCTGCCCGGCATCAGCAACCATGTGACTTCCATCGGGAAGGATGACATGTCCACGTGGCGAGCCCATTGTTGCCCACGGTTCGACCGTGCCGTCTGATGAGACCTTCGAGATGTGTTTTCCGTGTGAGACGAATGCGTTTCCAGAATTGTCAAACACAACATTGTCGGCCGGCGACCAGACCTCAGCGACTACTGAAACCGCATCCTGAAGAACCGATGGCTTAGTCGGCTGCGCCGACGCTTTTGGCGTAAGCGGTTTTGAAGCCGGCTTATTTTTTATTGAATCGATCACCGAAATTTTCGTATTGGTCCTGGCGACCGAAGCAAGCTGATCCTGCTCAGGTTTATCGATCGATGTTGTCAGATCAGGCTTTGCTGACTTAACCGCTTCTGACAGAGGCAGTTCCAAGTCAATGCTCGGATTTGTTTTCTTTGCAACGGTGGCCGGAGTGATTACTGGCAGCGATGCCGCTTCGTCAACTCCTTGCTCCAGAGGTTTCGTATCAACTTTAATTTTCGGTATCGTTATGGGGCGTTCATTTTTACCGTCGTCGATTTTTGCTGAGGATTCGATGAGCGTGTTGGCCGGACCAACTTTCGGCAGTGATAATTTCGTCCTGGGAGGTGGAAACAGGTCGGACGTTGGGTTATCCGTCGCCGCTGGCTCTACGGTCGGCTTGGTTTTCAGCGGCGTCACTGGTGTCAGCTTTGAATCCGGTTTCGTAACGCTGGCCGTGTTTTTATCAGGGTTTGGAACGGGCACTTCAGGATTGGCCACGATTGATTCGAATTTGTTATCGAAAGGATCCTCGATCTTTTCTTTGACTGGCGAATATGTTCCCTTTTCGACGGAGGGCTTGCTCACGACAACGTCGGTCGCATCTGTCGTGCCGGCCGCCGGTATGTCGGCTGATTTCGGATGGTCCTCGTGAAACAGTTCCGACGGATCGAAAGGGCCTGAGGCCGCATCAGTGCTGGCGGTTTCTTTCGAGCCGCTTTTGAGTTGAGGCTTTGCCTGGGTCAACACGCTGATCGGAGACTTTTTCGAAGTTTCGACCTTTGGATATTCGATCTCGGGCAACGGCAACGCCTGGGAAGAGCCGGTTCCCGAGTTGCTTCCTGAATTGGCCAGTGGGGGCGTGGGAGGTTCGAGCACCAGTTCCTTTGTCACGTCCTCAGCGGACGGGGCTGCATTCGGCTCGGTATACGGCGCGGTCTTAGTTACGGCATCCTGTACTACCAACGGAGTTGGGTACGACGGTGTGGGGGACTCAACTTCAAACGCCGTGAATTGAGCACTGCGGCACCCTGACAAGCCAGTGATAATCAGCGACCCGACGATAACAAGATGTGGTGAGGTCTTCTTCAACCACCGATGAAGGTTCACCATAGTCACACGTTCCTTATAGTTTTCTCGTCATGTTGGGTGAGCCATCCCGGCTCCAGCGGTCTCGCTTTATACGATCTGAGCGAAGTCGTTACTGAACGATCGGCAGAAGTCAAACGGAAAGTCATCTGCAACACGAAGTGAATCGTCTGATAACTGACTTCGGCGCAGTAGCGACATTCAAAGCGGCTGGTCCAGAAACGTCGATCGATCCTCTCGTGGTTGCCGTGAGCATGTTGCCCGAGGCGACGGTCGTTCCGAACCTGCTGGCGCGATGGATTCTTGTGCCTCCGGTCAGGGCTTCAATTCGACCAGGCCGCAGCATCGTCACAGTCCAACCTGTGCAACCGGCGTCTTCCACAATCCCACTTTGTCACGCAGGAAGCGTTCGGATTGAGCAGGCAGACCAGGCGTAACGATTGATTCTCACAGCTCGATCCGTTCGCCTTGCCGGGCCACAGCGACCAGCAGTCGTTCGGTAAGTAAATCTCACGGATTCGTCCACGGTCGTGGCAACGGTCTTCCTCGCAGATATACTAACGGACTTGTCTGACACGTCTGACGACTGTCGCCCTTTCATACGATTTGGGAACTCCTCACCGAGTAAACGGCTGATTGGAAACCTGCGTGCTTTCGCAACTCCGACAACATCATGATTCGCAGATCAGTCGGCCAGTTCCGTGGGCGACGCAGCACTCTTTGCCGTTACTGCTGACGGCAATGAGTTTTCTGAGCCTGCCGGCTGTCGCGTTCAGTCAACTAGACCCACGGTTTCAGCCAGATGGTGCGCCCGGAGAAAACCTTGCTCCTGGTGCAGCAGGAGAACGCTTCGCCCAGGCGGCTACCGAAGAAGCGGACAATGCCGCGGAAGCCGCTGACGACATTACCCCGCTTGATAAGGACGATGCTCCGCGTTTGCAGCGTAATTTAGACAACATCGATTTTCGCGCTCCAGTCATCCGATCGAAGCAAGCAGTGTGGCACAAAATCGAACGGGCAGTGCAGGGGCGAGACTGGGGCGAAGTGTTGCAGAGAATCGATCGCTTTATCGGCCCGGTCGATAATTCGGAGTCTGAGGATTACGTCATCCGTCACGAGGATGGCAGTCTGAGATCGGCAAGACTCAGTACTGCCAGGTTACTGGGCAGCTTACCGAAAAACCGGCGAGTAGCTCGAGCAAGGGCCGAGGCTACTCTGGCAAACACGCTGTTCCAACAGGCCGTTCAGGAAAACAGTCTGCGGCAACTGAGCAACGTCGCTGTTCGATTCTTTGGATCGCCCGTCGGGTATCTGGCCGCCGATCAACTGGCCGCCCAGCTCGTCGACCGAGGCGAATTTGCCCTGGCCGCCAGTTGGTTGAGTCTTCTCCAGAATTCTGACGCGTCGATGGTGCAGTCTTCCGCGTGGCAGAAGAAAGCGGGTTTGATTCATGACCTCACCAGTCAGCCGAAAGAACCGGCGACGTTGACCAATACAATTCAGAGTCTTCGCGCACAATTCGTCAGCGCAGAGCCTTCAGCACTTTCGCAATGGCCCGTCCCCGGCGGCAACTCAAGGCGGCATGCCGAACCGTTAGCGGCAAGCCGGCCGGTCATGATTCGTCGGTGGGAGTTCCCGACGACTTCTCACCCCGGTCTCAGATCGACAATCGAACGGCTTGTTACCGATCTGACTTACCGTTCGGTTCCGACGACTCCCGCGGCAGCTCCGATCTTTATCGACGGCCGCCTGGTTTGTCGCACGTTCAGAGGCATCGAAGTGCTTGATGTCGAGTCCGGGGAGCATTTATGGACCACAGCCGAATCCTCTTCGGTTGAGCGGTTGCTTGGTTCTGCATCGCCAGACACAAGCAGCGTTGCGAATCTAACGGCGAACATGACTCCATTGCTTTCTGCATCGACGGCTGTGGATCGAACCGGCGGTCCCATCGGGCAGTTTCTGTTTCAGAACGCGGCTCACGGCCTGATCAGTAGCGACGGCAAGAATGTTTATTTCATGGAAGACGACCCGGTCTTCACGCTTGGTCGAACGAGCATCCGCCGCGTGAATGGTGCGAATGCATCCCCGCGACCGGACTCAACAACTTCTAACCGACTGAAAGCTTTCGATCTTGAAACTGGCCAGCCTGCATGGCAGATCGGTGGTTCCGAGACGAATGAACGGCATGCTCCGGAACTGGCTGGCTGGTTCTTTCTGGGGGCTCCATTACCTGACCGCGGCGACTTGTTCATCGTTGGGCAAAAGGAAAATGTGATCAGACTTTTCTGCCTGAATCCTGCAACAGGTTCCGCAAAATGGTCGCAGCAGATCGCGTTCGCAGAAGAAGGTCTCGAACGCAATTTAAATCGTCGCCTGTGGTCCGCGCAACTTGCGACTGCTCACGGAATCGTTGTTTGCCCCACGACAGTTGGCTGGTTGGTTGGCGTTGACCGATCGACAGGAACAATCGTCTGGTCGCATCGATATTCGGAGCGGCGTCCTGCCGGCCCGGTCGGAAGTCCGCGACTGTTTCGAGGAAACCGAGGTGGCATCAAACTGGCTAACGAATCAATCGGCAACGCATGGGTTCCCGCGGCTCCGATCGTCATGGGCGATCGAGTTGTCTTTGCACCGTCAGAGCCTCGCGACGAATCTGACAGCACGACTCGCTTCCTGGATTGTGTCAACGTTTTCACCGGCCAGCGAATCTGGTCACTTCCGCGCGAGCAGGCTCTGGCCGTCACTGGAACGGCTCACGGTCAGACCATCGTTACCTGGCCGAATTCGATCGTAATTCTACAGCCCGATGGCAAAACTCGAGCGGAGATCGAATTTGACTCGGAAGACGGACTGCCATGTGGCCGAGGCGTTGCTGCTAATGGCTCGTTCTGGATACCTTTGCAGAAGAATGTTCTTCTGCGTTTTAACATTGAAAAGGCCAGCCTCGCGGAACGCATTGAAGTCGCCGGCGGATATCCGGCGTTGGGGAATCTGGCCTTTTATGAGGGCCTGCTGATCTCACACGCCCCGGAAGGCATTACCGCG
This sequence comes from uncultured Planctomyces sp., assembly GCA_937904325.1. Taxonomy (GTDB): domain Bacteria; phylum Planctomycetota; class Planctomycetia; order Planctomycetales; family Planctomycetaceae; genus JABMPE01. The sequence goes on along the minus strand of CALGTK010000107.1, from coordinate 8,918 downwards.
TGGGAACTGGAAGAAAGTCTCAGTTCTCGCCTGACAACGTTCCGCTCATCGGGTGACACCGCGAAGGCGGACATCCTGCAGGCCCAGGTGGCGCTGTCGCGAAAAGAGTTCTCTGCAGCCATCGATATTCTTTTACCGAGGCTCTCAGCCAATCCGGACACAATTCTGCACGAGTCAATTCTTCAACTTCTGATGCAGGCCGCTTCGGGACAGGTTGAATCGAAACCGGAAGTGTCTCTCACGTTCCTCGCGCAAGTCCAGCCGCTGCTCGAAGCCGCTGGTATTGAAGGGGCAGAGTTCGAACGCCGGCGTCGTCAACTTGAAGTCGAAGCTCTTATCGAAACTGATCGTCTGGAGGCGGCCTTCGGAAAACTGCTGGATTTGGAAGCGATGGCCCATGCCGGAAACATTAAACGAGTTGACGATCCACGAATCAGCGTATCAACAGATGTCTGGCTGGCTCGTCGGCTCGCGCTGGTCTGGAATCTAATGCCACCGGATGCTCGCACCAGGAATTCAGCCAGAGTCGTGAGCCTGATTGATAAGCCAGACAACTCCGCTGCTTCAGAATTGTCGCTGGAGCGAACGAAAACACTCTTCGGGTTTCATCCTGCAGCGCGAAAGCTTGTTGGGAAGCTGGCAGGCGTGGCGATTGCTGAACAACGTTTGGCGGACGCAGAGCATTGGCTCCAGCAGATCGCCGAGACCTCGCCGCATAGTCAAGCAGCCAAGGCTCTGATACAGAGGCTGCAACTCAGATTGGACCTTGGTATCGTTGACACAGAAACTCAGCAACTCGCAAAACGGCTCAAAAAAGAGTTCTTTTCAGCGACGCTTCCTGACGGCACTGCCGTTTCGGTCAAACTGAAACCGCTACTGACAACGCTCGAGAATCCACAGCAAGCCGAGTCTTCAGATTGGGGAACGATCAATCTGGTCAGCACACGAACGGCCCCTTCACAACAAAACCGCAAGAGTCCGCGACTTATCGCAGACCGCCCTTCCAATCGATTCCGAGCGACCACAAGCGCTTCCGGGACAGGATCGAATCGCCTTAGTTTCTTCGAACGAGGAACCGGCGAGTTATTCTGGACAGTTTCGTTGCGATCAACTAATAGCCCGGTTGCATCCAGTGATCAACGACTGGACGTATACGAGGCGGGGCCTCTTAACGCCGTTCTGGGTAATGGTGTCTTGAATATTTTGTCGCTTGCTGAAAGGCGAGTGTTATGGACGCAGCCCATTGAAGACCTCGACAACGCGCGACGCATCCCGACGAAACGTGGACAACCGCTGGAAGATATCGACGAGTGGATTCTCCGACGCCGTACCGGATCGATGGACGCGGTTCCAGTCTTTAATTCGAGCTATCTTTGCAGTCGAGCTTCGAGATCATTATCGGTCTTCGATTCTCGAACAGGGAAACTTCGATGGCGGCTTGAGCCACTTGAAAGAAGCATGCGGATCGCCGGAACTCGCAATGCAGTATTTCTGACAAGACCTGATGGTACGTTCTCAGCGGCTCACGACGCGCTCGATGGGAAACTGCTTGCCTCCGAACCATTCGGGATTGGAACTGCAGAGTCAGGGATCGTCGTCAAAGTCGATGAGCGTTCGATTGTCACGATTACGAAATCTTCGCCGGACGAAGCCGCCGACAAGAGTGGCCTTGCTCCCGATTCGTTCATCACCATGCGTTCCGTTAATCCAGAAACAAAAGAGGAATTGTGGAACCATGAGTTTTCAGCCAAATGCAAAGCTCGCATGATTTCGAACGATAATCTGGCGATCCTCGCCCGCTTTGGCCGTATCAAACTGTTGAATTTTCGAACTGGCAATCTGACAGAGTTCGAAAAGATTCCAACGCGACTTCGACTTGGCAGTCCCGAATACACAATTCTCTCGGATGGACGGATTCTTTTTTTGACTCTGGAGAGAGATGGCGCGGTGGACTCTCGGCAGCCCGGTTTGCCCAGTGTACGTCTTAACGGCCATCTTCTGGCGTTTGAAATTTCAACCGGAAAGTTGTTGTGGAGTCAGGAAGTACTCGAACAGTATCTTATTACCGAGCGGTTGGACCAGGTCCCATTTCTAATTACGACAAATTACCGCCGCAATTTTCTTCGGCAGCCAAACGAACTTCGTCGAATCATGGTCCTTGATAAACAGGACGGAAAAGTCCTGCTCGATACAAAAGACGAGCCGGGCGAGGCGGCGTTTCATTCGATGTTAATCGACATGGAAAATCGCCACGTGGACCTGCTTTCAAATGCCGAGCGCCTCCGACTGCAGGTCGTTCCCGTTGCAAAGTGACTCGCGCACTTTGCGCGTGACGCAAGGGCCGCAGGATCCGCTTCTCGCGCGGAAATAGGAATTCGCAGCGATCGTCATTCGGCGGTTAGTCCCGGAACGGCGTGTGTGAGGTGCGAAAATCCTGGCGAAATGCGAGGATTCTTTGCCGACGGACGATCCCAATTGCGGAATCTCTGGTAGACGGCTCCTCCCAACCAGCATTCCGCAACTAGAACATAGAGAATCACACGTGTCTAAAACTCCAGCCGTTTCGGTTATCGACCTCAAGAAAACTTACCGCAGCGGGCTGTTCCGTCGCCGGAAAGTCGAAGCTCTGCAGGGCGTATCGTTTGATGTTCAGCCGGGAGAAATTTTCGGGCTGCTCGGTCCCAACGGAGCGGGCAAGACAACGCTGATCAAAGTGCTGCTGGGACTCGTCAAACGATCCGGCGGACAGGCGAACGTACTTGATCTACCTGCTGGCGATCGTCGAGGCCGGATGCGCATCGGCTATTTGCCAGAGAACCATCGAATTCCCAGGCACCTCACCGGCAACACAGCTCTCGAATACTATGGCCAACTAAGTAACATGCCGCTGAGCGAAATTCGGTCCAAACGAGGCGAGTTGCTCGACGCGGTTGGTCTTGGAAAGTGGGGCACGGCGACGGTCGCCAGTTACTCGAAAGGAATGCTGCAAAGACTCGGTCTTGCCCAAGCCATGCTGCACGACCCGGAACTGCTGATCCTTGACGAGCCGACGGACGGAGTCGATCCAGTCGGCCGAGCCGGTATTCGCGACACGCTGTTCTGGTTGAAAGATCGCGGAAAGACTGTCTTCCTCAACAGTCACCTGCTACAGGAATTAGAACTCGTCTGTGACCGCGTCGCCATTCTTCAGAAAGGCCTCCTGAGACACGTCGGCCCGATTCAGGAATTGACTCAGGCCGCCTCACCGGGTGTCACCTTTGGGCTGACATGCGATCAGGCAAATCTTCAGGCCGCGCTTCGCGTACTTGATACCGCCGAAATTTCCTGGCGACCGATTGAAAATCAGTTGCGGCCGACCGTGATTGTTGAGTCGTCAGACCAGCCAACGATCGACCAGACAGTCGACATCTTTCGAAATGCAAACGTCAGTATCTCTGCGATAAGTAGCAAACAACTGACACTGGAAGAGGCGTTCCTGCAACTCGTCGATTGCGACTCGCACGAGATCGACGCTGTGCGACGTGCACAGCCTGAAGGCGTTGTTCAAACAAAGTCCGAAGAGACGACGGCAGGAGGCAACTCATGAGACCTTACCTTGCCGTCATCCGTGATTCGTTCCGCGAAGCATTTGCAACTCGCGTGCTCTGGATTATGCTGATTCTGATTGTCGTGCTTCTCGGGTTGCTGGCACCTCTGAGTTTTGAACGAGCACTCGCTGTTTCGTTGCAGTTCAGCGATTTCAAGAACCCGCAAGCGTTCATCAAAGAGCTTCGCGACAACCGCAACTCTTCCGGAAATCCGGCTGGATACGTGTGGAGTCGACTCTCCGATGATTTCAAGCACGAAGTCAAATCCGTCAAACCGGATACTGATCGCCGCCGCCGAATGAGTGTCGTTGGTCGAGCACGCAACGAAATAAACCGGTTGTTCAACGAGCCAGACTTCTACGACAAAGAAGTCTGGTCAGACACGCGACTCAGCTCAGAAGCCAATGAACTGCTTGATCGCGGCTTGACTTCACTCAGCAAAGAAGAGGCTCGTCGATTCAACCGCCTGGCCTTCGAAGCCGCGTTTCCGTCACACGTCGAAGCGTCAGGTCGCAACGCAATTCAGTTCGTTTATCTCAGGTATCCACTCGGCGATGAACTGCCGATTCAGGAAACGCAGCTTCATCAGATTGGTGAACAGGTTCTGTCATTCCTGGTCAGCCGACTAGTTGGCAATATTGGAGTTTTCATCGCTCTGTTGGTGACGGCGTCGATCGTGCCGCAAATGCTCGATTCCGGTGCGATTGATCTGCTCCTCAGTAAGCCCGTGTCCAGGCCGCTGCTCTTCCTCAGCAAGTTCTTCGGAGGATGCACATTCATTCTGCTGAATGCGACATTCCTGATTGCGGGATTGTGGGCGATCGTTGGGTGGCGTTTTGGAATCTGGAGTGAAGGATTGCTGTGGACGATTCCGGTTTTTGTTTTCGTCTTTGCGATTTACTACTCGGTCTCGACTCTGGCGGCCGTCATCTGGCGAAACGCCGTGGTATCGATTGTTGTGTCGATCCTGTTCTGGGCAATCTGCTTCGCCGTCGGACTTGCCAAGTCATCGCTCGACAATTGGTTTCTCGACAGTCGCCGAACGGCCAACATCATTCCGGCTGGTGATACACTGATCAGACTGACCCAAACCGGCAGCGGCTACGAGTGGGACGATGAGAACCAGGAATGGCGTGAACTCTTTGAACAACGTCGTCGTGGCGGTCCTCCCACAGCAGGACGGCAAGCGGCCTGGCTGGGTGCTTATTATGATGCGACGAACGATCGGCTTGTCGGAATTCGTTCAGGTGGGGGCTCTCGCTGGTTTCGCAGGTCATCTAAACTGTCCATCGCCTCGCAGGATAACGACTGGAAGCCTCAGGAAAGCATCGAAACTCCCGGCGGCGTTCGTGAACTCTTACCAACACGTAACGGAGACATCCTCGTTGCCGGAACAGACGGGCTCTACCGTCTCGAAGGAGAAGCCACCGGACCGGCGGACGCTTTCAAATTGTTTGGTATGTCGCTGCCTGGCCTCGGCAAAACTGCGGAGTTTGTGCGAATCGATGATGAGTCGTTTGAATGGAAGCGGCCCTTTGCCGCCGCGATTGACTCTTCAACAGGCCGCGTGTTGATTAGCAGTGGCGATACGATTGCCATCCTGAAGGACGTCGACAGCGAATTTGTCGTCGAATCATCGAGCATTCGGAAATCTGGTCAGGAAAGAGTTGTTGGCTTCGCAGGAGACCGATTCCTGACTGCTTCTCAGGATGGGTTCGTCAGGATTTTCGACGCAAGCAGCAGCGAACTTGTCGACACTCAACGCCCGTTTGGAAATAATGAACCACGCAGCGTCATCACGTCTCCGGATGGTCGATGGGCTGCTGTGCTGTTCCACCATCGCAAGGTCTGGCTCTTCGACGGCAAGACATCAGCGCCGATCGCAGCGTCACTGAATGGGCAGGGAGACATCTCGGCCGTCGCTTTTCAGGCCGATTCTTCATTCCTTGCCGCTGATCGTTTTGGGCGGATTATCCGCTATTCGCCGGAAGAATCCTTCGCCATCAAAGCAACGATGGAACCGCAACCGGACTTCCTTGAAACACTCTACACGAGGTTCATCGACCCGGTTCACACGATCTTCCCCAAGCCCGGTGAAATGGAAAACGTGGTAACCTGGCTGATGACCAAACAGCAAACAATCGGCCCGGACGACACTGACGAACTCTCCGCCTCACGGCAGGTGATCGATATCCAGGAACCACTGTGGAGCAACCTCGCCTTCCTCGCAATCATGCTGACCGTGACGAGCGTCCTCATCACCCGCCGCGATTTTTGAACCAAACAACTTGGCGACCATTCACGAAACACCCTGCGAAACCGTTCAGACTATCCGAGGCTACCGTCTTTCCTTTGGCAGCGATCGCATTTACTTCGGCTACCGTCTGGTTGTCGATGAATTCCTTCTCCGTTCGGCCCAGAGCGATCAAGTGACAAAACGCGGTTCTCGTTGATGCTCGAATCCCGGAAATCGACAAGTAATGGGGCAGGTCAGGGGCTGGTTCGAAGGATCCGATTTTCGTGAGGTGCGAGCACGACTACGATCGGCATGCGATCGCAGTGTTTCATACTGAAATGACATCCAGACGGTTCGAAGAGAGCGTGGCCGCGGGCAATACAGTGCTTCGTCGATCCGAATGATCCGTCGCTGATTATCTTCTCGCAATTTCTTTTGATTGGCTGGTTTATCTTCGTTGCCCTCTTTACGTCTGCGTTTGGCCGCGTTTTCATCATATTGTGGGTCAGCTTACATCAACAAACTCGCGAAACGATTCGCGTGCAGTGACTGACGAAAGGTGCATCTTCATGAGTACCCGTCTCGAACATGCCAATATGATCGTAAGAGACGTTGACGCCGCTGTTTGCCTCCTGCAAGTGGTGTTTCCAAAGTTCGGCACCCGCACTGACGAAACGGATCCCGACGGAACGTACTAGGTTCATTTCTTAACTCACGAAACCGGCATCGCGTTTAACGATTCAATTTCGGGCCCGCAAAATACTGGAAACCGTACACAGACGCGTCCGGAGCCAATCATCTCGCCTGTGAAGTGGACGACGTCGATTCACTGGGAGCTACGAAGATTCAACGGTTATCAAAAACATCCCGGTCGAAAGCGAGTCTATTTTATCAATCTCGACGGCAACGACTGGGCGTTCATGCAAGACCTGACTGATAATCCAGAAAAACGCCACGACTACACATCTCTGATAAATGACTGTCTCGAAGATCGTCCGATGCAGGATTGGCACCTTCAGGAAAGGACCGCTCAATCTCTTAATCGCGGGGTCAATAGGCCCGCAAACTGCTGTCACGCTGATGGCAAGAACTCTCGCGAGAAAGTCTCTAACAAATTCTGCACTGCGTCGTCTGGTATCCTTGCCATCGGAGTATACTTGCTCGGAGAAACAGGCGGCGTCACAACACGCTATCTGCCGCAATGGATGAGATCTTTACTTCAGCACTTTCGCCTCACCTGACAGCAAAAGTCGAGGCCAGGGCATCGGTTCAGTCAGCATGGCGCGCAGCTCACGTCAATTTCGACGTGCATTCTGACAACTGCGAGTGCTATCGAGAAATTGATTTTGTAGCCTTCCGACCAGTCAGTACCTGTAAACGTTGCCGTGCACAACAGAGGGTAATCGCACAATAACCTGTAAATTCAAAGGCGGTATCTGCGATGGTTGCCAACTCGAAGCAGGCGTCGCACGTCAATTTATAAAACAGCAAGACGCCATGCACAGAAACCGGGAAGTTCCCGAACTAGTTGCGACTTTCCTGCTTACCGATGCGAACCGGACCAAGTACCAGATTTTCGAGCCCGAAGACGGAGACGATGCTGACATCATTCAGTTATCGTGCAACTGAATAACGTGGCCGTTTGATGCGGGCAGACCAGCACACAGTGCGTCAATAATCAATGCATTCTAGCTGAAATAATCAGTTCACGCCGTCGCTATGACTTTCGGTTTGCGGACCAGTCGTCGATAGTTTCCTTGATGCGCTGGCGATCGAGTTCGTCCGGTGTCATCTCGGCCAGCGTGTGGCGGAGGCGACTGATGGCCGCTTCGTGGTGGCCGGAGTTATGGAGCATCCAGGCGTACTGGATGTGGACCAGCGGGAGGCTCGGTGTTCGTGCCATCGTGTCCTCCCAAAGAGCCTGGTCGTTGTTCCACACGGGTAGATGCTCGTAAGTGGCGATGACTAGTGGAATCGTCGCGGCCAACGGAATGCTGATCCAGCCGCCAGCGACAGATCGTTTGGCCGTTGCGATTGATTGCCTGGAATTTTCAGCTCGGTATGAGTCGAGCCGTTCGCAGGCCCATTTCACTCCGACACTAACCAACGCAAAGAACGGGATGCTCGGCATATAGAGATAGCGGTCGTTCATTAGCGTGGTAATTGGCGTCAGGTTAAGAACCGGTAGAAGCAGCAGGAAGAACGTCGCCGCCGCCAGCGGAACGAACGGGTGAGATTTGCGAACACGCCAGCAGGCGAATCCAACGACAATCCAACAGAGACTCGCGACAGCCACCTGAGGGGCGATCCCCATCGTGGCCGGGTCATAGAGAACGCTCAACTGATGCGGGCACAGCAGCATCGCGACGTAGTTCCAAAGAATAATCGAATCGACCGCCAGGATGTGCAGCTTGCCCAGGGCCATGTGGTCGCGGATGCCGCCGAGTTCTGACGACTGAGCCCCCATCGTGATCAGCAGGATCCAGACCGCGAGCATTCCGGGAATGAACTGTCGAGTGAGGGCATCGGAAAACTTTTTCCGACAAACGAGCATGTCGTACAGCAGAACGATCGCCGGCACGACGACAGTCAACGCCTTCGACAGAATGGCAAATGTAAAAAAGACGAGACCCCACAGTTCCTGCTTCGGCGTCCGTTCTTCCCGCATTACACAATTCAGATGGGCGAGAATGAACGCTCCAACAACGAGCCCCTTGATCGAAGATACCCATGCGACCGACTCCAGTTGGACCGGGTGAATCGCGAAGAATGCTGCCGTCGCCCAGCCGACGGATTGGCTCTTTGCCAACCGACTGACGAGCGTGAAGACCAATACTGTGTTCACAATATGAAGCAGAACGTTGACGATGTGGTATCCGGCCGGTTCGATGCCAAACAGCGTATGCTCAATCAGCAAAGTCAAAATGACCATCGGCGAGTAATTTCGGTTGATCACCTGCGTGGCGATGTCCCATAGGTTGGACGGGTGCCAACTGCGAATATATTCGTTCTTGAGTACGTACCACGGATCGTCCCAATTAACAAATTCAAAGCTGTGAACCGGCCAGTAAACGGTTCCAGTTACCACAACCAGC
>CALGTK010000106.1 GCA_937904325.1 uncultured Planctomyces sp. | reverse complement strand
CGCCGGCCAGCCGATAGATGGATTCACTCTGGAAGACTGTGATCGCATCCACACGGCCAACACAGTGGACCGCGTGGTGACGTGGCGACGCGGCCAATCCAGCGTGGCCCAAGTGCAGGGCCAACCAGTGCGTCTACGGTTCGAACTGAGATTCGGAGCCAGGTTGTATGCGTTTCAATTCACGTCGAAAGCCAAGTGACCCCGCCATGGCCCGCATCGCATTCTGTGCCGTCACCATTCTGTTGCTGATCTTGCCATTCTCTGTCATTGCGGACGAGGGGCACAGGCAGATCTATCTACTGATGGGACAGTCCAACATGGTTGGGCGGGGCGAACTTACTCGTTGGCCGCCACACCCGCGGGTTCTCTGTTTCAGCAAGGCCGGCAAGTGGGTTCCCGCGGTCGATCCGCTGCACGAAACAAGCTCACGGGACCGCGTCGGGCCGGGCCTCAGTTTCGGACGCGGGATGCTGCACGTTGTCGATCAGAAAGTCACGATCGGTCTGGTTCCCTGTGCCGTTGGTGGCTCGCCGCTTTCCCGATGGGAGAAGGGTGGTGATCTGTACGAGGCGGCCGTTCGGCGTGCTCGTGAAGCGACGAAGGACGGCTCGTTGATGGGGGTTCTCTGGTTGCAGGGCGAGAAAGACGCGAAGGAACTGGCCCTCGCGAAGAGTTACGCGAAGCGACTCGACGGGATGATTCACGATTTTCGTCGTGAATTCGGAATGCCTGAGCTTCCGTTCGTCGCTGCGTTGCCGTGCGTTGAGCTGGCTGAGCGTGACGATCGTCCCGGTGCGGAACTTGTTACGGAGTCGCTGAAAGAGCTACCGCGTCGTGTTGGGCACACGGCGACCGTCGATTCATCTGGCTTGAAGAGCACGGGAGATCAGACGCACTTCTCGACGCAGTCGCAGCGCGAACTGGGCCGCCGCTACGCAGAAGCGATGGCGAGATTGTTGGGTCACGGCGATGCGGAGATCCCCGATTGCTCGTGTCCCTACCGAACGCCGGAAGCCTGGCGGCAGGCTGTCCCAGCCAAATACCAGAGGCGGCCGGAATATGCATTCGTTGAAGCAGATCTGGAACTGCCGAACGTACTGCTGATTGGTGACTCGATCTCAATGTCCTACACAGTGGGCGTTCGCGAAAGACTTGCGGGGATCGCCAACGTCTACCGCGCGCCGGACAACTGCCGTTCGACGCGACAAACGCTCCGCGAGATTGAGACTTATCTTGGCGACGTACGGTGGGACGTTATCCATTTCAACTGGGGCGTTCATGATCTCACCCACCTTAGTGATGAGTCCGGCAAAGCTGCTCCGCCGCCCGAAGGCAAACTTCAAGTGCCGCTGGATCAGTACCGGGACAACCTTGGAGAACTGCTGCGGCGATTACGGCAGACAGAAGCCGGACTGATCTGGGCTTCGACGACTCCGATCGGACGGAAGACTGAAATCACAGGCTTCAGACGCAACAGCGACGTCATCGCTTACAACCTTGCCGCCAGCGAGTTGCTGAAGGAAGGGAACGTCACCACGAACGACCTCTACGCGCTGGTGAAACCGCAAGCCGAACAATGGTTGAGCGATGGAGTGCATTTCACTGGTCAAGGCCAGACGGTTCTGGCAGAGGCTGTCGCACAGGCAATCCGGAATTCCCTACCAGATGAAAAGCGGACAGAACCAACCGCACTGAGCCCATTTGCTCGCAAGCTTCTCGCTGCAGACGACACTGACCTCAAGCAGCTTTTCCTCGGTGCAAGTCAGGGCCTGATCGAACTGGCTCCGGTCAATCTGCCGACAGCTCCAAAGGGTGAAAACGACCATTTCGGCTGGCCGGTCGCCACAATGGCGGACGACACGCTGATCGTCGTCCACCGCGCCATGCCTGGCCACAACCGCAAGCTTTCCGGCGACGCCGACGCTGACACCACGTACTCCACAATCGTCCGATCAACCGATGGCGGCCAGACGTGGTCAGAGCCGTATGACGTGCGAAGCTGCATGACGGAAAAAGACCGCAACCGCGGCGGGTCAGTCCCACTGTTTCATCGCTACAAGTTTGCTCCCGACAACCACAGCCCGCTCGGTTACACGCTGCATCTGAACGCGATTGGAACAACACGCGACGGAGCCGTCATCCTCGTCAGTGATCACGGAGTGTTCCGCAGCGAAGACAGGGGCCGCACCTGGAAACACCTGCGAGAAGCCTTTCGTGAAGACCGCCACGACGGTCCGTACGTCTCGGTCGGTCCGCGAATCATCGATCATCCGGAACACGGTCTGCTGCTGTTTGCACATCACACGATCTTCAAGAATCATCGTCCTCACGAAATTGTGCGTGAACTGGCGATCTATCGATCGCGCGACCGTGGCGAGAGTTGGGAGAAGACAACTCTGGCGTTGCCGAAGTGGTGCCAGCCGGGTGAACCCGAAGCCATTCTTCACGACGATCACTTAGTGGCGATGGTCCGCAATCAGGATTCATCAAAGATACTGACGCAAATGCGATTCCAGTTTGGCGACGAAGCAATTACCGACGCCGCCAATACCAATATGACGACGCGCCGTTCGGTCGATACATCCGCGATCTGCTTCAACCCGGTCACGAAGCGGTACGAAGTTGTTCAGTCGAAACGCGAAGACATGAGTATCAACCTCTTCAGCATCGCGCCGAATGACTGGGAAACCGCGAAGTGGCGTCTGGAAGCACGACTCTTCAAACGCAAGGGCTCTTTCTACTCGACTGCGGACGGCTTCCACACCGGTGGAGCCGTTGTCGACGAAAAACGTGGAGTTCAGCACATCTTCTTCTACAGCGGACGTCCCGGCGGACCGGCCGGAGTGTTTCGTCTGACGCGAACGCTGAATACATCAAAATTGGCGGAGTTCCTGAAGCCGCGAAACCGGCCCGACAAACGGGATACGGTCCACTGGACTGGCAACGCTCGGTCTGGATCAGTGTTACAGTCGAGCAACTGGAATGACGCCGGCAACTGGAATGACGCCGGCAACTGGGATATCGGCGTGCCGGATCAGCACGATGTGGTCATCTTCGAGCAGCCCGGCGCAGGCCAATCGATCCGGATTGACGATGTCGCCGACATTGGAAAGCTCGAATTGCGACTCGTGAAAAAGACCGACCGATTAACACTGACCGGTTCAGGCAGGCTCGTGATTCACGGCGCGGAAACGATTCGAAACAAGTATTCCACCGCGCTGATCGAGACCGGAATTCTCGATCTCGGGCCGGACTTGAATGTAGAGATTCGCAACCAGCGATTCGTCGCGGGCAATCAGGACGGAACGATTGCCATTCGATCCAACCGAGTCCGTGCCGGCAAAAAAGAGCCGACGAGCGACGACTATAAAAGCGATGGAGAGCACCTGAAGCTGAGCATCACCGATCGCGGTCGATTCCTGTTAATGACGGAACACTGGGACCCCGGCATGTCGCTGGACATGTCGGCAAGCCACACGGAAGGCACCAAGGTCTTCGACTTTGCGTTGAAAGACGCTCCGCAAGGCGTGACCTTCATCCGCCTGAAGGAACACGACGGCGATGCGGTTGAAATTCGCGGCTTTGACGAAGACGACTTTTTCCGCTTCCGCGCAGACCCGTTCAAGTCATGCGACAAGGGCAAGGAGTTCCGAATCGACGCAGTGAAGTTCGTCGGCTGGCCGGACAACGGCAAAGCTGCCGTCGAACGGCACGGAGAGTACTGGTATCTCAAGCCCGCAACAGCCGGTTTTCCCAGGGATTAGGACCGTTCGGGCAGACGCACATTTCGCATCAGCCGAGGCGTCGACAAACTCGTCAATTCGGACAGTCTTTCAGTGAATGAGCGGTCCCGTGATATGGAAAGTTGACGACCTGCCCCCTTAACCGCGACCAGTTCCAGAGTAACACAGTCACACCGCCTCACTCGCAGCCAGCCTGCGTCTGGACTTCAACGTCAGCCCGAACTGTGCCAGCGGGTGCGGGAGTTATGATCTCACCACTCAGGATGGCGTCGCAGTGCTCAGGGACTGGCTTTGAGCGGATGCGGGTGTTCTGGTTCATTGACGGACAACGGCTGACTCCTGAGGGTTTTGGGTCGCTGGACCAGCCTTCGGTCGAGCATTAGTTCGTGATTCGGGAGAGCCGCCCGATTTTGACATGATATTCCCCGGACCTGAGGACGGCGATCAAATCGCTGACGAGTTGGATGGACGATCAATTTAAGTCACGGGTCCGCGAGTTGATGTTCCATGTGCATTTAACGGTCGGCGGAGTTTTTTGACCCCACGCCCGCTTGCAGTCGGACAGGATGGTGTCAGATTTGCTGCCATGCCGAGATAGAACATGTCCAGCCCGGCTAGAAATGAATTGAGCTCGGAGGTGCCTACAGTCCCAGCTTTTTCTTCACGTACTCACCCGTCAGGTGTTTCACCGCATCAAACGGATCGCAGCTCCCATCAGGATCAAAATCGATCGGACCGATCTGTCTGGCGACCTTGAGCGCAGCGCGGTTGAGCTTCCTGGTTCGCTTCCCAATGCCCGTCAAAGCGCCAGCCATCGACATAAGCACCGGAACGGGTGCCGTGGGATGTTTCTTCTCGATGTCTGAGATGTGCTCCAGAAAGTAGTCTTCGTCGGGGGCAGTCTTCTTCTTGCTCTTGGAAATCTCATAGAGCAATCCGTAGCCGCAACGGCGACGAATCGCGTCGTTGCTCTCAACCCACTTGTCGGCGATTTCGACCACGAACGGGGTCTTGGCCAGGGTCGCGTCGCAGGATGAGAAAACATGGGCGAGGTAGCCGCCATCGAGTTGTTCGACCTGGGTCTCCGCCTGGTCCATCTTCATAGCCTTGGGATCGTCGACGAGCAGGGAAATGATCCTCATCTCGTGAACATCAGATTTCCACAGCTGTCCCGCTAACTTCGCATCACGCCCAACTGATTTTGCAAACTTGCGGAGCGTCACCAGTCCGATGCCATAGCTTTTCATCCCCGCGGGAGTATTCTCGCTCTTCTTCCAATGCGCAATCCCACGCTCGTCCTGATTTTCCTTCAGCCACGCAAAAACGTCCGATTTCTTCATGATCCGAGTATACCGTCCCATTGGGTGCCCGTAGGCTCAAAAACTCCACCGACCGTTAAGTGCAGGAGCTTCTTGCACTTCCGAAATCTGAAACATCGCAATCTCAGCCGGTTGATTCTTAGGCAATCATATCAGCAGGAGCATGGGGCGGCCCCTAAAGATAAGCTTGTGGATGAGGCGATTGCGATCA
>CALGTK010000105.1 GCA_937904325.1 uncultured Planctomyces sp. | reverse complement strand
AGACAGGCCACCCTCGCGGACAAGTTCGTGAACAACAGAACGCAGAAACGGATTTTACATGGACAGTTTTAAGCCCAGAAACATTCTGGTAACCGGAGGAGCCGGTTTTATCGGCAGCAACTTTATCCGGCACCTGCTCAGCTCCAACTCTGATGTCGTGATTACGAACCTTGACGCATTGACATACGCAGGCTCGCAATTGGGACTCGTTAGCTATGCGGACGACGAACGCTACGAGTTTGTACAAGGCAGCATCACAGATAGCAGCCTTATCACGACAATACTGAGCGAAAAACAAATCGACACGGTTGTTCATTTTGCCGCCGAAAGCCATGTCGATCGCTCTATTACCGGCCCCGAAGCATTCATCGACACAAACATCGTTGGCACCTTCCGCCTCCTCGACGCAGCCAGAACGGTGTGGGGCGACAACCTGGCGTCTCGACGATTTCTGCATGTTTCAACCGACGAAGTATACGGAACTCTGTCGGCGACCGACCCAGCCTTCACGGAAACCACTCCGTTCGCGCCAAACTCACCGTACGCCGCGTCAAAGGCGTCGTCCGACATGCTGGTCCGCTCATACTTCCACACGTACAGCTTTCCGGTCATCACAACCAACTGCTCGAACAACTACGGCCCGTTTCAGTTTCCGGAAAAACTGATCCCGCTGATGATTGTGAACGCCCTGGCCGGCAAACCCCTTCCCATTTACGGTGACGGCCAACAGGTTCGCGACTGGCTCTACGTCGACGACCACTGTGCCGCGATCTGGCGAGCAATCTCCACCGGCGAACTCGGCAGCACGTACAATGTCGGCGGAAACAACGAGATGCCAAACATGGACATCGTCCATTCAATCTGCGACCTGCTGGACGAGCTACAGCCGCGACATGACGCCAAAAGCTACCGAGAGCAGATCGAATTCGTCGAAGACCGCCCGGGACACGATCGACGCTACGCCGTCAACGCTGACAGAATCGCCAACGAACTCCGCTGGACCCCGAGCGAATCATTCGCCACCGGTATCCGCAAAACCGTGGAATGGTACCTCAGCAACGAATCATGGCTCGAAGCAATCAAGACTGGACAGCACCAGAATTGGATTGACCAGAACTACGCCAACCGCCCAATGACAGCAGCATGAGCAACAACTAGGACACACCCGGTCGCTATATCTCAGAAGCTTCCACTCCATTTCTATTATTTACGCCGGGACACAGAGCGAGCATGCCATTCGAAGATTGCCGTATCCTGAGATTTCCGCGAGTTGAAGATCGACGTGGCAATCTCTCGTTCATCGAAGCCAACAGACACGTACCATTCGACATCGAACGAGTCTACTACCTCTACGATGTCCCTGGCGGCGCCGCCAGAGGCGGACACGCCCACAAACAATTGTGGCAGGTACTCGTCGCCATCTCCGGAAGTTTTGATGTAATTCTCGACGACGGAGAAGCCCGCCAGAGATTCAGCCTCAACCGCTCCTACAACGGACTTCTCGTCGGCCCCATGATGTGGCGAGAACTTGACAACTTCTCGTCGGGCTCCGTCTGTCTCGTACTTGCTTCTCGCCCCTACGAAGAAGAAGACTACTATCGCGACTACGATCACTATCGCGATAATCTTCGCAATTCAGGAAGTCCACCTGACTTCAGCCAGATCAAGAGACACCCTGAGAATTTGGAATGATCTGCATAGCAGGAAAGAATCAGGTCGCAGTCGACGCGTTGGAATTTAGCGCAACAGCCCGCCATAACCACGAACTTTGTGTCCTGCCAAACCGTACCGACCGCGGAATAGATAACTGGCAACCATCCCTGAGAGCACGAGCAACTGAATTAAATATACCCGTTGTAAAACTTGACGAACTGTACTCAATACCTGACCTCCATCTATTTTCACTTGAATACGATCAGATATTAAATCCTGAACGTTTTAGCAACGCCACGTTGATCAATTGCCACTTCTCGCTGTTGCCAAAATACAAAGGCGTTTACACCGCCGCGTGGCCTATCATTAACGGCGAAACGGAATCAGGCATAACGCTTCATCTCATCGATCGCGGAATCGACACTGGCCCCATCATTGACCAGAAGCGTTTCTCGATTGAGCCAAATGATACTGCCAGATGCATCTACTTTCGTTGCATGCAGCACGCCACTGAGCTGTTCATGAGTCGGTTCCAGTCGCTCCTTGCTAACAATTTCGATGTAATCGAACAACCCGCCAACGACTCTACATACTACAGCCGAACCAGCATCGACTACTCAAACCTCACGATCGACCTGAACCAAACCGCATTTGCGATCCACAATCAAATTCGTGCTTTCACGTTCAAGGAATTCCAACTGCCGATTGTCAACAACGTAACAATTCAATCATCATTAATTACTTGCGACCGAAGCATCTCACGACCCGGAACCATTGTCTCTGAAGACAACCACAAGCTGAAGATCGCCTCAATTGACTACGACCTGCTCCTAACCAAGCACCTCACCACAGAATAACGTTGCTGAAAATCTAACAGCAACAAATCCTTACACACCATGCAATCCACCAAATTCGCGAATCCGGTTGCATACTTCGACCTAAAACTGCTGGCACGAGTTGCAAAATAAACTTGAAGCAACCACCAGCCAGAAGCGGAAGATGTATATCAGCAGCAGTGACTTCGAAAACAGATTCGCAGCACACTTCGGAGCAGAATATCGTATTGGTGCAGGAAACGGTCCCGACGCACTCACCATATTCCTGAAGAATCTTTATATCAACGTTAGATTTACCTAATGAACGTTCCATTTCTTGACCTACACGCAGGGTACGTCGAACTCAAGCCGCAGATCGATGAAGCGATTGCCCGAACACTGGACAGCGGATACTACATCGGCGGTTCGGAAGTTGAGCAGTTCGAGGCAGAATTTGCAGCGTTTGTAGAAGCACGACATTGCGTCGCCGTCGGAAATGGCCTCGATGCCCTAACACTTGCTCTGCGATCCACCGGCATCGGCCCTGGCGACGAAGTGATCGTTCCATCACACACGTTCATCGCGACCTGGCTTGCCGTCAGTGCACTAGGAGCAAAGATTGTTCCGGTCGAACCGAATACAGAATCCATGAATATGGATCCGGAAAGACTGGAAACAGCAATCACGGACAGAACCAGAGCGATCGTGCCTGTGCATCTTTATGGACAACCCGCACCAATCGAGGCGATCCTGGAAATTGCCAGGCGACATAATGTCCCCGTAGTTGAAGATGCTGCACAGGCACACGGCGCCACTTCTCTTGCCAGAAAGATTGGCTCGCACGGCCGCGCCGTCACCTGGAGCTTCTACCCGGGTAAGAATCTCGGCGCCTTCGGTGATGGTGGAGCAATCACTACGAATGATGGACAACTGGCCGAAGAACTCAGACAACGGCGAAACTATGGCTCTCGAAAAAAGTACGAGCACGAAATCCAAGGCGTAAACTCGCGACTGGATCCGATTCAAGCGTCAACTTTGAGAGTAAAGCTGACGCATCTGAATGAGTGGAACAACCGTCGGGCGAACATCGCAAAACGCTACCTGAGCGACTTGTCGGGACTGTCGCTGAAGCTACCTGAAGTCAGTTCGGCGTGCGAGCCAGTGTGGCACCTGTTCGTAGTGCGGCATGAAGATCGAGACGGTTTCGCCAGGCGACTGCAGGCTCTTGGAATCCAAACACTGACCCACTACCCCACGCCCTGCCATCAGCAGGGAGCTTACAGTGCCGACGACTTGCCAGCGTTCAACCTGGCCGAACAGCTGAGCCGAGAAGTGCTTAGCCTGCCGATTGGCCCCCATATGACAGACCCCGAAGTCGATGCCGTTGTAGATTCCGTCCGAAAAGCAGCTTAAACCCATTGTCACTTCGGCTGGTTGCCGTGCGGAAAGCGATTCACAGCTAATTCATTACCCAACTGCGTGTTGCGATCATGGTGCTCTTAGGAAACTGCAGGTTACTTCCTCTGACATCGCCAGGAATCTCGCTGATTCCGTGCTGAGTTTGCCAATAGGTCCGCACCTATCTGTAGATGATGCCAACTACGTCGCTGGATGCAATCCTGACGTACGCTGCGACTCATTGAGAGCTGGTCTGCCGTGCAGAGCGAGCGGCTATCGGTACAGTCTGACTGCTAGTCGTCCCAGAATCTTATTCACGATCGCGGCGAAGTCGCTGTCACGCATACTTAGTGTGAACCAGCTGCAGAGCAGGATGCCGGCTCCCAGTCTGCCAACCAGATGACTGGGAACACTGACAAGTACGACGCTGCAACTGACGGCAAGGGCCAAGCCTCTCACGACTGAGGATGTGCATTGGCGGGAAAAGCGAAACTGGAAATGTTTCATGGTCAGTACTGCCACTGCAACCGCTCCGATTAATTGAGAGCTGGCGTAGGCGATAGCGACTCCCGTGATGCCGGCATTCGGCAGAAGCAGGAATGTTATGATTACGAAAGTGATTGATTGAATGGAGCGACAGATGACTGCGGTACGCAGTTTCTGACGGGCAAAGAATGACATTGCGAGTGTTTCTCTGACTGTCCGGAAAAGGTCGCCGGGTAGCATCAGGAAAAGCAGTGTCGACGCTGCCGTGAAATCACTACTGAAGATTCCTGCAATCATGAAGTCGCCGCCGAGCATTAGCAGTGCGACGATTGGAGGAAGTAGATAGAAGTAGAGCGACAAAGATGCGTTCATGTGCTGGCACATGTCGCGATTGCTGTCGGCCGCAACAAGCTGTGGATAGTAGTAGCTTCCTGACGCGGAATTCAGACCGCCAAGGTACACGGTGGTTATTTTGGTGGCGACTGCGACGACGCCGTTGGCGGCGGCTCCGTATTGATCGATAACAAGTCGTGCAATGATGAGGCTTGAGAATATACCCATTGAAGTGCTGGCCAGACCAGTCATGCCGTAACCAGTGTTCTTCCTGACCTCACGCCACTGTGCAGTGCTTATACGTGGGAGTGCAATTCTGGTACTGAACTGTCGCTTCACAGCAAAAAACGTAAGAAAAAGAAATACTGTATGGAGCGCTGCAAATCCGAGAACTGCTCCTTCCAGGCTGTATGTTTTCGTGAGAATGAAGAAAACAGCAACGCTCGTTGTGTCGGCGATGATCCGTACTATTACGAGTGCCTTCACATGTCGGGCTGCACTCAGTAACGCTCGGTACACCTGTCCAGCAACGGCAATCGGTACTGCGAGGGCGACGAGCACAACGTATCTTTCGTAGTGTCCATCGT
>CALGTK010000104.1 GCA_937904325.1 uncultured Planctomyces sp. | reverse complement strand
AGTGCGGTGCAGCACGTGTTCGCAACGGTGCGGTTGATAACGGTCTCCCGAGTCTACCTGCTGCCTGCACTTTCGGACGCGGTCAAATCGGCGATTCTCAAGCTGGCTTGCGACTCCGTCAGTAGAACATCGTGAAACGTCGGATGGCTTCGAGTGATCTGAGTGAGGCATTTTGACATTGGTGCGGTCGGTGGATTCAACCGTACCAATTTGCTCATCGTAGCGTCTCACGGCTTCCGCAGCCTGCTGGCACAGTTCGGGCCGCCGCCGAAGTCAAAACCCTGACTGGCTTCGAATAAGACGGTGGTTCCGCTCGCTGCGTTTGGACAGATTGCCTGAGAATCCACCGGCTGAGATGGCGATGTTTCAGATTTCAGAAGTGCAAAAACTTCCAGCATTCAGCGTTGGGCGGAGTTTTTTCTACGGTCTCTGACTCAAAGGTCAGTCCACCGCACTCATCAAAGATTTTGATTGCAGTCATCGCCGTAGATGATAACCACGTTGGGTGTGTCACCGGCCCAGGCCGACTGACACAGCAGAAAGCAGAGAGCCACGGGGTTTAGGTTCTGACGAGCTGGTTTCATTGCGTGTCGTGCTTACGGGCAGAGGAAGAATGAATAAGGAAATCACTGGCAATTCCTGTCGTAGCCGGAGTTCCAGAATTTCGGGCTGCCCGCACCCTTGCAATTCCAGCTACGCCAGTCATTGCGACGGTGGCTCATGGTGCAGTGGCTCATGGTGCAGTGGCTCATGGTGCAGTGGCTCATGGTGCAGTGGCTCAGTCCGCGCGTGCTGGGACTGACAGACGCACTCCAAATTCCGCAGAGATCCCGCGGATGAATGGCTGGTGTTCTTTGGGGACTCTGGCATGCCAGCAGGTGAGGTAGGTCCGGAATGACGTGTTCTCCGACGCTGGACCCAGATTGAGATATCTCAATGCCTGCCATGCCGTGGGGTTCTTTTCAAAGTGGGGCAGGAGCTTGACCGCCAGATACGTATTCAATTCCCGATTCGTCGCTGTCTTTTCAAGTTCCGCACTGTTGGCTGTGTAGAATTGCGCGACTGTCTTCTTTCGGCTGGAATACTTCGTGATGCGATCGTTCGCGTAAGTCGCCAACGACGCCGAGTAGCTTTTCCAGTTTGAGTAGGGCGGGTTCGTTTTCCACTCGACTGCCATCCGTCGCAAGGCGTACAGCGACGCGCATTCGCACAACGTTTCTTCAAACCACTTTTGCCGGTTTCCGGCG
Organism: uncultured Planctomyces sp.; assembly: GCA_937904325.1. Taxonomy (GTDB): domain Bacteria; phylum Planctomycetota; class Planctomycetia; order Planctomycetales; family Planctomycetaceae; genus JABMPE01. The sequence goes on along the minus strand of CALGTK010000104.1, from coordinate 8,751 downwards.
TCACGGTAATTGCAGACGACATGACAGAGTTCATGTGCAAACTGAAAAGCGCACTGAGCCCACGCATTACTTCCCGTGTCTAACCTGATGATGTGCTCGTTGCCTGCGCCGCGTTCATAAAGTGTGATTGGGCCCGAGTTTCCCCGCTGAACAAGGATGGGAGCAAAGCCGTCGTCGGTCAGTTGGGCGGTGATCGTGCCCGCTGCTGATTCGCACACTTTTTTGATGTCAGCAAGTTCTGAGCCACCCCACTCGCCGGGAGCAACGAGAATTCTCAGTCCTTGTCGCTTCGTCGAAACGATTGTTGCCGGCGGAACGGAGGCCAGGGAACTCTGTATCGCGGTGATGATCCTGCGTAGGGAGCGGTTCTCGGCTTCCAGCTCCGCGATCCGTTTCCTGAGCCGGACGTCGCCTTCGTCTGCCAGTGATACCGCGCAGTTGCCGGCCGCAAGAAGGAGTGAAGCCAGGCTGATCAACCATAGTGCTGATCGATTTCGGCAGATGATATTCACGGGTGTTGCCTTTCTCCCAGGTTTCGTATTGTCTCAAGCAGGATTGGACGAAGTGATTCAATGTCCTCGACCAGGGACTCGCGTGCGACACGCCATTTTCTTTCCAGCAATGCCGCGAGAATCTGGCGGTGCAGAGATGCGATCTTCGCGAGCTGGCGACCACCGATCTCAGCGTATTCGTACAGCGCCGTGTAATAGGCGCCATGGCGTTCAAAGAAATCCTGGACGTAACGATTGCCTGACAGGCCAACCCAGTACTGGTGCAGAGAATTGTCGATCAGCGACTCCGTCGTCCCGCGTCCGGGAAGGTTTCCTTCGCGGATACGTTGCAGGACGTCTGGTTCAAGCTGCCCGCGGCAGGAATCCAGCGTCTTCAATTCAAGTAGAACGCGAACTTCCAGATACGCGTCAAGATCGTCTTCGTGAAATGGACGCACGCGCCAGCCGCAACGTGGTTCGTGTTCCAGAATCCCCATGCCGGCAAGACGCTGGAAGATGCTCTGCACCACCGCCCGCCCGATCCCGTAACGCTCCGCGGTTTCGTTGATTTTCCACTTCTGTGATTCTCCCCGCAGGCTCTCGCGAATCGCGTCCTGCTGCACAATGGACGTCCAGTCCGGCGGCCGCTCGGCCGGCTCGACTGGCGGTTCAACGGGCGCCCGGCGGACTGACGTCGGGATCGCCAACCGCCCGTTCGGTTCTTTGCGAATGATGTCATCTTCAATCAGTTCAGCCACCGCCGTGCGCACCGGCGTCAGGCTCACGGAATAGAACTGCGCGAGTCCCGGCAACGTCAGGTTTTCCGGCAGTGCGTCTCCGGATCGAATCCGACCGCGAAGGTCTTTGGCGATGAATTCCGAAATGGTCATGATCGTTTGCTGCAAAGTGGAATACGGCCACACGTGGTCACCAGTAACTTCTGCAAAACAAGATAGTTGACATGTCCGAACAAAGCAAATATCTTTCCGTATAAAACAACTAAGTTATCGTATCAGGACAAAACAAACTGCACCGGAACGGAACACGAATCAACCCACAGTGGTTGAATTTCAATCGGAGAACGGACTAATGAGCGGGCATCCCTATATCCCCAACTCGGATCCGGCGATTCGAGACCGCATGCTGGCTGCGATCGGGGCGTGTGACATCGACGAGTTGTATGAGTCGATTCCCGACAGCCTGCGGTTTCGTGACGAGTTGGACCTGCCGGGGCCGTTGTCGTGTGAGATGCAGTTGCGGCGGCATGTCGAAGAACTGTTGAACCGCAACAAGTCGTGCAGCGATTTGTTGAACTTCCGGGGCGGCGGATGTGCGCAGCATTACGTACCCGCCGTCTGCGATGAGGTCAATTCACGCAGCGAGTTTCTGACCGCTTATGCCGGAGAAGCCTACGAGGATCACGGGAGGTTTCAGGCGTTGTTTGAATACGCCAGCCTGATGGGTGAACTGCTGGACATGGATGTCGTCAACGTGCCGACATTTGACTGGAATCAGGCGGCCGCAACTTCGATCCGCATGGCACAGCGGATTACAGGACGTCACCGCGTTCTGGTTTGCGAGCACATTTCGCCGGATCGTCTTTCCACGATCGACAACTACTGTCGCTCAGCCATGACGATTGACACGCTGCGCTGCGATCCGCAAACGGGCATGGTGGATCTGAATGAGCTGCGGAAAAAAATCGGTCCGGATCTGATTGGTGTCTACTTCGAATGTCCCAATTACCTGGGACGAATCGAAGTCAGCGGGCAGACCGTTTCTGATGCGGTGCATCAGGCTGGTGGTCTTTCGATCGTGGGGACGGACCCGATTGCGCTCGGAGTCCTCGCACCGCCATCTCAATTCGGTGCGGACATCGTTTGTGGTGACCTGCAGCCGCTGGGAATCCATATGAACCAGGGGGGCGGGCAGGCAGGCTTTATTGCGACGCGCGACGAGGAGCGGTTTGTCCGGGAGTATCCGTCTCGATTATTCGGTCTGTGCCGTACGGATACCGCCGGCGAATGGGGTTTCGGTGATGTTCTGTACGATGACCGCACGTCGTTCGGGGCTCGCGAGCAGGGCAAGGAATTTGTGGGGACAGCCACAGCACTGTGGGGGATCACTGCGGGAGTGTATCTGGCGTTGATGGGTCCCGCGGGGATGCAGCAGATCGGGCAGACAATTCTGCAGAACCAGCAGTTCACCCGCCAGCGGCTGGAGGCCATCGACGGCGTGACGATCCGAGCGTCCGGTTCGCCTCACTTCAAAGAGTTCGTGGTTGACCTGTCCGCTACAGGTGTCACGCCCACGCAACTGAATCGCGTTCTGCTTGAGGATGACATCCAGGGGGGGATTGATCTGAGTGGCACTTTGGCCGGACACGATGGTTGTGTCCTTGTGTGTGTGACAGAAATTCACACGCGTGACGACATCAACCGGCTGGCAGACGCGGTCACCCGGTGTGTCAGTCAAGAGACAGATGCGAATTCATGAGCCCTGTAGCCACGCTCGCCAGAGCGTGGGCGACACACCGCCTGGCGGCGGTGCCTGCGACAAACTGAGAGGTCAAAATGGAACGACGTTCAGAACGGTTTCACCAGGCACGCTGGAATGAACCGATCATCTGCGAACTGGACAGTCCGGGAGAGCGTGGCATCGACGTGCCTCGCGTTTCAAATGCGATCCGCGAGGCAACCGGCGATGGGCTCTCTCAGCTCCCGGATGCCGTCCGGCGAAGTGCGGCTCCGAACCTGCCGCGACTCGGGCAGATGCAGGTGTTGAAGCACTATCTGCGGCTCTCGCAGGAGACACTCGGTGCCGACTTTAATGTCGATGTCGGACAGGGCACGTGTACGGTCAAGTACAGCCCGAAGGTCAACGAGCAATTCGTCCGATCGCACAAGGTTGCCGACGTACATCCTCTGCAGGATGCAGAGACGATCCAGGGTTCGCTGTCCATCCTGCATGAAACAGGCCGTTTTCTGAGTGTAATTTCGGGGATGGACCGGTTTACGTTTCAGCCACGCAGTGGCTCCCAGGCGATACTCGCGATGGCTTCAATGGTCCGCGCTTTCCACGAAAGCCGTGGCCAGGCCGAGCAGCGCAATGAGATCATCACATCGATGTTCTCTCATCCGTCAGACGCAGCGGCCGCGCATGTGCTTGGCTACAGAATCGTCACGTTGATGCAGGATCCGGTCACCGGTCTGCCGCAGCTGGAAGACTTGCAACAGGCCGTGTCCGAGCGCACAGCGGCGTTGTTTATTACTAATCCCGAAGACACGGGAATCTTCAATCCACACATCCGGAAGTTTACGGACGTTGTTCACGAGGCTGGTGGCATTTGCTGTTATGACCAGGCAAATGCCAACGGGATACTCGGCATCACCAGGGCGAAAGAAGCTGGATTCGACACGTGCTTCTTTAATCTGCACAAGACGTTTTCCGTCCCGCACGGTTGTGGAGGCCCGGCCGTTGGCGCCGTTGGTGTTCGCGACTTCCTGGCGCCTTACCTGCCACGACCTACCGTCGAACGCGAGGGCGATAATTTCTCTCTGGACTATGATCGTCCCGACAGTATCGGCAAAGTCAGTGCGTATCTTGGGGTGGTGCCTGCAGTCATTAGAACGTACGCGTGGATCTGCAGTCTGGGTCCCGCAGGAGTCAGGCAAGTCGCCCGGACTGCCGTCCTGAACAACAACTACCTTCTGCATCACATTAAAAAGATTCCCGGCGCGTCGGCTCCTTATGCCGCGGACGCGCATCGCATCGAACAGGTGCGGTATTCCTGGCAACAGCTCTTCGAGGAGACCGGTGTCACGACCGAGGATATTACCAATCGAATGTGTGACCACGGGATGCATATGTGGTCCAGTCACCATCCGTTTGTTGTTCCCAATCCCATGTCGCTTGAACCGACGGAATCCTACAGCCAGGCCGAACTGGATCAGTACCTGGATGCCCTGCGCAGCGTCGCTCAGGAAGCATACACCGATCCGAATGTCGTCAGGTCAGCTCCGCACCGCAGTTGCGTTCACAAGACTCTGAGCGACGGACTGGATGATCCCGATCAATGGGCGATTACCTGGCGTGCATATCTCAGAAAGCATGCTGATAACGAGGACCTGCGATGACACTTTCTCATGAACTGGATGGCAAAGTCGCCATCGTCACTGGTGGTGGCAACGGCATTGGTCGAGCGACTGCCGAGTTGTTTGCGGCACAGGGCGCGGCTGTTGCCGTGCTCGATGTGAATGGCTCCGCGGCGGAAGATGTAGCGTCCAGAATCACCAGCAGCGGCGGCCGGGCCGTTTCCATTACGGCGGATGTCTCCCGCGAACACGATGCACGGCGCGCGGTCGAGGAGACGGTCGGGCAGTTTGGTGGAATCGACATTCTGTTCAACAACGCCGGAATCATTCGGCGTGCCTCAGTTTTAGATATCCGGATTGAAGACTGGGACCTGGTGACCGCCGTCAATCTGCGGGGTGTCTTCCTGATGAGTCGCTTTGCATTGCCGCACATGATTGAGAACAAGGCGGGCGCCATCGTGAATACCGGCTCCGGCTGGGGCCTTGCCGGCGGCGGGCAGGCAGCGTCTTACTGCGCCACGAAAGCCGCAGTCGTGAATCTCACCAAAGCGATGGCGATCGATCATGCTCAGGCTGGTATCCGTGTCAACTGTGTCTGCCCCGGAGATACGGATACGAACCTGTTAAAGAGCGAGGGCGAGCAACTGGGTATCGAAGCCGCGACCTGGATGCGTGAATCGGCCGATCGGCCCATGGGTCGTGTCGGCCGGCCGGAAGAGATCGCCCAGGCTGTTCTGTATCTCGTTTCCGATCGTTCGTCCTACGTCACGGGTGTTGCACACATCGTCGATGGCGGAGGGCTGGCGGGTTGATACAGGCGGTGTGATTGTCACTACAGGAAGTCAGTGAAAGAGGATCCTGCTGACGACAGCGCAAACGTTCTACTCTGTGGAGACCGCCGCCGGGCTGCATCATCAGCAGAGGGATCGGACTCGGGTTTCATGACTTCAGACGGTCACCGGCGGGTATTCTCAGCCTGTCATCGACTGCTGCGCAAATCCGACTCAGTCTTTCCCTGAACGCAGCAATTCCTGCAGTGCTTCATGGAGTGTTGGCAACTGAAACTCAAAAGATTCCTCTGCGAGCCGTCTGGAATGTACATAGCGGCCGTAGAGTCCGAGTTCCGGATCCGTCCGCAGCAGGAACCTGGCTCCGATCCGCACCATCCAGGAGAAGGCGGGGAGACCGATCGGCATGCCCACGGCACGACGCAATTCCCGCATGAACTCAACCTGCGAAACAGGGTTCGGAGCCGAAGCAATATAAACTCCGCGCATCTGTGCGTCAGTGAGGCCACGCTCGAGGAGGCGGTTCATATCCAGTTCATGAATCCAGCTCATCCCCTGTGTGCCGCTGCCAATTTTTCCACCCAGGCCCACTTTTGTCAGTGGCAGGAGGGTGTCTAACGCCCCGGCGCCTGCTCCGCGATTTCGGCCCAGCACGAAACTGGTCCGCAGAATCACCTGCCGCTGAGAGGGCAAAACACTGGCTGCGTAAGCTTCTTCCCAGGCTTTTCCCACAAAGGGCGCCAGGCCATATCCCAGCGCAGACTCTTCAGTGCAGAGCACCTCAGGGGGATCGCCGTAGATGTGGGCTGTGCTCATCTGGACCCAGACAGGAGGCGGGGAGTCGATTTCCCGCATGGCTGCGCCCAGAATCCGAGTGGACTCGACGCGTGAACGCACAATTTCATCCTGATGGTCCGGGGTCTTGATACAGTCGACGCTTCTGCCGGCCAGGTTGACCAGACCGGACGCTGTATTCAACGCGTCCTTCCAGGGTCCCAGTGTGCGGCCATCCCAGACCTGATGCTGCCACGGTCCGTCAATCCGGGGAACGCTGCGGGAAAGGATCACCACGGAAGCACCACGATCAGTGAGATGCCGGGCCAGTGAAAGACCCAGAAAACCGCTGCCACCGACAATCACAAACTTACTGGATTCCAGCGAACTGACCATGACATGGTCTCCTGACAGGACGGGCTCTGTATCGTTGACCGTAACTGATTCTTTAACCGTAACTGAACCCCGCCATTAACAGTCATTCGCGGAGGTGACCCCTCGGTGGGTTTCAGTTTTCAGATCTGCACTCGGTTTTCAGATCTGCACTCGGTTTTCAGATCTGCACTCGGTTTTCAGATCTGCAAAGACGAGTCGGATAAAATCATCCCGTGTGAACTGCTCTTCAGTTTCCGTGTCTCAGGCTGTTTGAGAAACAGGGATGGAGTTGTCGAGTCACCGCAGGTTGCAGACGACAAACGGCTCTCACAGACTAGTGCAGTGAGCGGGAAATCAACGTCGCTGCGAACCGGCACTGCAGCGGCATGGACTTATGCGGCCAGTTTCCGGTGTGGAAAGAGTGAAATCAAGTCGTGGGGCTGTTAGTTTTGCGTCAGGTTCCGCACCACTCCAGCGTTTGTCCGAGTTCTTTCACGACGCAGAGAGACCAGCTTCTCGTTTCCGCGACTCATTCACAGGTTATTGATCCATGACTGACACCACTGCACACGGCTCGTCCGGTGACGTGACTCCGCCGGTCGACGACAAGACTTCGCAGACGGAACAGGCCAGTTCCAGGTCTGGCCTGCTGGGGCTGTGGTTCGGCATTCATGCGGACGTCAATCGAGTGACATACGCGGTCAGCGGATTTGGCCTGATGGTTGTCAAGTACGTCGTCGAACTGGCCGTGCTCTGGCGGGTCACAGGCAAGGCGCTGTCTCCACTGGAGTTCATTAATCCGGTTCTGAGCAACAGACAGCAGCTTGTCACAGGGGCCGACTGGCTGGGCTGGGCGTGGTTTATCTGGACGCTCCCCTTTCTGTGGATTGCAGTCACGATGAGTGTGCGTCGCAGTATCAAGGCAGGGTTATCTCCGTGGGTGGGGCTGTTTGTGTTTGTCCCGGGATTAAACCTGTTGATCATGCTGATGCTGGCTGCGAGGCCTGATAGCCAGCAACAGGTAACGTCCCGGTCATACCAGGAACAGGTCGGCTTTGTACAGAGATTAAGGAGCGCTGCCTGCGGTGTTGCTTCCGGACTCGCCGTTGGAATCGTAATGCTCGGTATCAGCGTTTACGGATTGGATATGTACGGCGCGGCTCTGTTTCTGGGAACGCCGGTCGTGATGGGTGCTGTCGCGGTTGTCGTATCGAATTCGTCTGCTACACGGTCGTGGTCGTCCAGTGTTGGACTGGGGATGCTGTCAGTGGTGCTGGCGGGCGGAACACTGCTGGCCTTCGCGCTGGAAGGTGGCATCTGCATCGCGATGGCGGCTCCTGTTATGCTGCCGCTGGGAGCGTTAGGCGGTGTCATTGGGAAAATTATCGCCGAGTCCAGCGGTCAGCCAGTGCAGGGAACACTGGCTGCGCTGATTTTTCTACCAGGCTGGGCGGGGGTGGAAAGCCTAACCACACCACGTCCCGAGTTCCTTGTCTCATCTGCAGTTGAGATCAATGCGTCGCCCGACCAGGTGTGGGAAAGTGTGATTCACTTTCCAGATCTCGACGAGCCCGATGAATGGTATTTCCAGCTCGGTATTGCCTGTCCCATGCGGGCTGAGATTCACGGTCAGGGAGTCGGTGCCGTACGGCATTGTATTTTTACGACCGGGACCTTTGTGGAACCGATCACCGTCTGGGATGCGCCGTGTCATCTGGCGTTCGACGTGGAACAGCAACCGGCTCCGATGTTTGAGATGTCACCCTACCGGCACGTGCATCCGCCACACCTCGACGGAGCTCTACGCAGTACACATGGTGAATTCGTCCTCGATCAACTGCCTGACGGACGAACACGACTGACGGGTAATACCTGGTATGAGTTCGACATGTATCCGCAGACTTACTGGACTCTGTGGTCGGACCTGTTGATCCATCGAATTCACGCCCGGGTTCTTGAGCATGTCCGTCGCCACGCCGAAGGCATGAGCCGCAGTCACGGAAAATCTTCCACCTCTTCGACATTCCCGGCATCGCAGCCATGAATCGAGAAGGATGTTCGTACCGCCTGTTTACCACAGCCTGAAGCTGACTGTCTGAGTTCCCGTAAGGTCAAAAGGCTCAGTCAAACTCAAAGTGCCGCGTTTCATACGACTTAAAGGTACGCCGGATTTCCCCATCACAGCCCCTTGATTTCAACTGTCGTCGCCGGAAACTGGCTGATTTCCGG
>CALGTK010000103.1 GCA_937904325.1 uncultured Planctomyces sp. | reverse complement strand
TATCGTCGGTCATGATCAGGATGACGTTTGGTTTTGGTGCGGCGAATGCCGAATCCAGAAAAACTGACAGGACGATTAGTCCTGCAAGTGCTGGCTGCCGACTACTGAGGGACCAACTGCGCATTGCGTAATTGTTCGAGCTGAAAACATCACTCAGACAAGTTAATTGATGACGCAAGATTGTCTCGAAAGATAACGGATAGACGACGAATGTGATGCAGGTGTAAACGAACACACGGTAATTTCAGATTTATTGAGGGGCTTCGAACGTGTCGGAGTTCTACATTGTGTCTGCAGATGCTATCGACCGGTGCCCACGATCGCGATTGCAGGGCCATCACTCAACGGGCTTCGGGAAGTTTCCGAGGAAGCGAAAATCCGGTGTGATCTAATACAGGCGATCTTTTATTTGGTGCGTCACTTCAAGCTTTTTGAATATTGAGTCGAGAGTGAAAATAATGACGGAAGAATCGTTAAGTGACTCGCCCACGTCAGCCTCTTTGGTCTGTTGTTTCTCGTAGAGACTGGAACGGAACTTTTGCTCAACCGGGTTTTGCGGTTGTCGTCTGGAACATACTTCCACCAAACGTTCCGCGTAGAATTATCAGCCTGACACGTGAAGCCGACGGCAACCTGCGTGAACAGAACGGCGCCCTGTATTTATTGCTAACGAGGGAGAACTGAAACCCAAAATCCGAGGTTCTGCGTATCTTCGTCCAGCCATTCCAATCCCGTGTTCCAGGTAGATCGGCATCTGATCATCATCACTCGATCAGATTATCTCCAGATCGAAAGCCGGGACAGTCTCGATCACGATTCCAGGCTGAGGAAGATTCCTGGTTTTGCAGGAAGTTTGAGCGGGCATCGGTTAAGTTTTCATGATGCGAACTTTTATCCTGATATTGATGATGGCAGCCTGCGCGCATGCGGATGATGCCGTCACAGAGTCCAGTGTTGGACACTGGCCCCAGTGGCGAGGGCCACTGGGTACTGGAGTTTCTCCCGACGGCGCTCCACCCATCGAGTGGAGCGAAGAAAAGAACGTTCAATGGAAAGTTGAGCTGCAGGGTCGCGGCCACGCAACGCCAATCATCTGGGGGGATCGAATATTCCTCACAACGGCAGTGCCATTCGGCTCCGAACTGACGCCGCACAAGAGTGGTCGCCCCGGCGCTCACGACAACCTTGCCGTCTCACAATGGCACCGCTTTATCGCACTGGCCATTGATCGACTGACAGGAAAGACACTCTGGCAGAAGACATTGAACGAGGCCCTGCCAATCGAAGGCGCTCATTACACCGCCAGTCTGGCATCGGCCTCGCCTGTTGCGGACGGCGAGCACGTCTTTGCCTTCTTCGGTTCGTATGACCTGTTCTGTCTTGACCATACCGGTGTCGTCGTCTGGCAGAAGAAACTCGGCCAGATGCACACGAAGCACGGGCACGGAGAAGGAGCATCGCCCGCATTGCATGGTTCGACATTAATCGTGAACTGGGACCATGAAGACAAATCGTTCATTGTCGCGTTCGAAAAACATACCGGAAAAGAACGCTGGCGTAGACCTCGAGAAGAAGTCACTTCATGGGCAACACCCATCGTCGTTGAACAAAATGGAAAAGCTCAGGTTATTGTTTGTGGCACTTCGCGGGTCCGTGGATACGACCTTTCCAACGGTAGCACGCTGTGGGAATGTGGCGGGCTCTCAGCAAACATTGTTGCAACACCTGTCTATTCTGATGGCGTCGTGATTGCCGGAAGCAGTTACGAGAAGCGGGCCATGCTGGCGATTCGTCTGGCTGGTTCTTCGGGTGACATTACTGACACCGATCAGGTGATCTGGTCGCGGCACCGAGGGACTCCGTATGTGCCATCACCATTGCTTTACGATGGGGCATTGTACTTCCATTCTCACTATCAAAGTGTCCTGACACGGCTGAATGCGAAAAACGGCGTAGAGGATCCCGGCCCGTTTCGTTTACCTGGCATCGGCAACGTCTACGCTTCTGCCGTCGGCGCTGCCGGTCGCGTCTACGTGACCGACATAGAAGGCACGACCCTTGTCTTCACAAACGGAGGCAAACCACAAATTCTGGCTCGCAACGTCCTGAACGATCGTTTCAACGCTTCGGCCGCGATTGCGGGAAAACAAATACTTCTACGCGGTGAGAAATTTCTCTACAGCATTGGCCCGTGACAGCTTGCCTGTTTAAAAAGTCCCACCAGACAGCGTCGACAATTTCCTCGTTGCAACTTAGTCCAGGTGTTCGCATTTCGATATTATATCGGCGCCGAATCGCCGTCCGCAGTGAAAACAATCCGACCGGAATCAGGGCTGTATCTACGAAAAGAATGCGAAGCTGTATTCACAGCACGAAAACGATTTCCTGATCAAGATCGACTTCCCATCCATCGTGCGCCATGATTGCCTCGATCGGTTACATCCAAAACGCATGCAGGAGTCGCAATTACCCGTTGTCCGGCGATAAGACGCAAGCCCTTACCGAAGTATGTGAACATGACTGCGACAGTAACAAAGACTATCTAATTCAGAAGCAAACAGGATATTTACTGCATCTGTATGAATTCAAGTGCGAGCATGTGTCTCTGACTGATGTCGTCACGATGTGGTTTTCTCTCTGTGAAAGTTGAGCGCGAATTCGATATCTTTACAGAAGAGCACATCCGGATTTGTGGGCGTCGAAACTGAGGTAAGCTGGATTCGCTCTATGAACTGAGCGTCATCTATCCGAAACGTCATACCGTCACAAATGTGGTTGCGAGGAACTCGCCTTGGCCGTCTTTCGATGTTCAATAATTGGCATTGTCGTATTCCACCTTGCGACCGCTGCCTTTGCCGAAATCGATTTCGATCGAAAGGTGGCGCCGATTCTGGTGAAGCGTTGTTTGGAGTGCCACAGCGAGAACACGGCGATGGGCGGCCTGGTCCTCACCACTCGATCAGGTTTACTGACTGGAGGTGATGGCGGTTCTGCGGTGTCGGTAACGAATCCGGCAGACAGTCTCTTCCTGGGTCGGATCACAGCCGGAGAGATGCCACCAGAGCAACGCGGTCAAAGTCGTCAGCTGCCTGCAGACGAGATTCGTATTCTTACTGAATGGGTCAACGAAGGATCAGTGTGGCCGGATGGACGAACACTCGACCTTTTTGAAACAAGCAGTGAAGTTCGCGCTGGCCGCGACTGGTGGTCGCTGCAGCCTGTCGTGAGGCCCCCGATTCCTGCCACAGTGCCAGGCAGTCAGAATCCAATCGACGCGTTCGTCACAGACACGCTGGCGAAACGCGGGTTTACGTCAGCACCGCGGGCAGATCGTCGAGTTCTTCTCCGGCGTCTTTATTATGACCTTATTGGACTCCCACCAACGTACGAACAGACGGAACTGTTTATTGCTGACGAGTCTGCAAATGCCTGGGAGAAAGTCGTCGATTCACTGCTTGACTCACCGCATTACGGTGAACGATGGGGCCGGTACTGGCTGGACCTGGTTCGTTACGCGGAAACATGCGGCTACGAGCGCGATCAGGAGAAGCCGTTCGCCTGGAAGTATCGCGACTGGGTTATAAATGCTTTTAACGTCGACATGCCGTTTGATCAGTTTGTGATTCATCAATTGGCGGGTGACGAGATTCCGAATCGTGATGTCAACAGTGTGACGGCTACGGGGTTCCTGATGCTTGGTACCTGGAACGACGAGCCGAACGACCAACAGGACTACAAATACGAGCGTCTGGAAGATCTCGTACACACGACGTCTTCCGCGTTCCTCGGACTTACCGTCAAGTGCGCGAGATGTCATGATCACAAATTCGATCCAATTCCCCAGGTTGACTACTACCGAATAGCGTCTGCATTCTGGCCGGGACCAATCGAACCACGAGACCGTAAACTGGTCGGCGGACCTTCGGTTGATGAGCTTGGCATTACCGAAGTACTTGGCTGGACGGATCTGACGGCGGCACCCCTGCCACTGCATGTTCTGAAGAATGGCAGTCGACACACGCCGCTGCAGGTCGTTAAGTCGGCTCCGTTGACGGCAGTGCCGGCGATGTTTCACGAGTTTGATGCTGCCCCGCCGGGATCCGGCACAACGCTCCGTCGACTGCAACTGGCAAGATGGATCGCCTCGCCGGACAATCCACTGACAGCTAGAGTCATGGTCAATCGGCTTTGGCAGCATCATTTCGAGCATGGTCTGGTGCAGTCGCCAAACAGCTTTGGATTCCGAGGCGCCCCGCCAACGCATCCCGAATTGCTTGACTGGCTTGCCGTTGATCTCATCTCAGGTGGATGGAAGCTCAAGCGAATTCATCGACTGATCCTCAACTCCGAAACGTGGATGCAGTCGTCGTTGCATCCGCGTCACGATGAGTACTCGCAAACAGACTCATCCAACCAGTTTCTGTGGCGAGCCAACCGGCGGCGGCTAGATGCCGAAGCGCTGCGTGATTCGTTACTGATGGTTTCCGGGCAACTTGACCTGCGGATTGGCGGAGAAAGCTTCCGACCGACCATCAGTGCGGAAGCGCTCGAAGGTTTGTCGCGGAAATCGTCCGCCTGGAAGGCGTCGTCACCTGAAGCCCAGCGTCGCCGCAGCATCTATATTTTCATGAAGCGGCACCTGCTTCCGCCACTGATGACGACGTTCGATCTTTGCGACACGACGTTGCCCAACGCTCAACGCGACGTCACAACAGTAGCACCGCAAGCTTTGGCCTTACTTAACAATGCTTTCAGTCATGATCAAAGTACGACCCTGGCGAGGCGAATTATGTTGCTTGCGACATCATCTCGCGAACGCGCATTCCTCGCCTGGCGGTTTGCCCTTGGCCGTGACGCTACTGCCGACGAACTCACACTTGCTGAGACGCACGTGAACGGCCAATCCGCTCGAGTGACTGCCGGGAGGCAGCAAAGAACGTCGGCGGCAGTAGCGTGGCGCGTGCCTGACTCGACGATTCCGACGCGGGATCTTGTCTTTCACGTTCGAGCCGATATGGGAATCGTTAAGGACAAGGTTGGGCGAGTGCTCAAATGGAGCGACCAGTCTGGTGCGGATCATGACGCGTCACAGTCAAAACCGGACCAGCGTCCAGTTCTTATCGATGATGCCGCGAGTGGTCTTCCTGCCGTGCGGTTTGATGGTTTGCGGCGGTTTCTCGACATCGATGGGCAGCTACTTGAAACGGCAACCTGTTCTATCTTCGCTGTGGTCACTGACCGGCACGACGGAGGCCATCGAGAAATTATCTCAAACTGGAAACGCGGTCAGAATGTAAGTTCGTCGATGTTTCTCGGACTCACCAGCGACGATCAGGTCCGATTCACCGATTCATTTTCGAATGCTGGCAGGATCGCCGATCGAAAGCAGCCGTTTGTGTTGTCGGCTATAAACTCTACGCAAGCAATTAGCGTTTTCCAGAATGCATCGAAACTTGGACAGCGTGAATCTGGACTACCGAATCGAAAACTCGGGACACCATGGGTGATCGGGCAGCAAGGCGACATCAACGGCGAATTCTGGAACGGTGACATCGCCGAATTGCTGGTATACGACCGTGCGTTGTCGGTTTCCGAACAGCATCAGGTCTGGAGCGTGCTGCTTAACCGGTACCAGCTTCCGACGTCCGTGCGGACTGTGAACGTCGATGAATCAAACCCGGATCTGCTGGCCCTGGCTTCGCTGTGCCACGTACTGCTCAACTCAAACGAATTCATTTATGTAGACTGACCCGATAGCACGCAGTCGCTCGACCGCCACTGTTGATTGCCTCGTTTAAAACATTTCAAACGACAAATGTACGGAACGAAAACGATGACTTTATTCGGCGACGACAATTATCCGAGACGCCAGTTCCCATGCGGCAGGACGCGTCGAGAATGCGTCTGGGATATGGGTATTGGATTCGCGGGTCTCGCGCTGACGTCGTTGCTCGATTCTGACAGTTTCTTTGTCGACAAAGTCGGTGCCGCTGAGAAATCTGGATCCGGCCCACTGGCCGCGGTTGCTCGACATTTTCCGGCCAGGGCAAAGGCTTGTATCTTCCTGACGATGAACGGGGCACCAAGCCAGGTCGACACATTCGATCATAAGCCGGAGCTGACAAAGTATGCAGGAAAGCAGTTGCCCGCCGACCGGGAGTACATCAACTCGGGTGGCCGCAAGGTTGGGTATCTCACTCCGGAATGGCGTCCGTTCCGGCGAGGCGGAGAAAGCGGGCAGTTGATCTCGGATTACTTTCCGAATGTCCGAAAACACGCCGACAAGCTCGCAATAGTCAATTCCTGCCACACGGACAGTCATGCTCATGGGTCTGCGCTTGTCGCAGTTAATACGGGCAAGACGTTTATCGGACGGCCTTCGCTGGGGGCCTGGTGCGTTTACGGTTTAGGCACGGAAAATCAAAGTCTGCCGGGTTACGTGGTCATGCTGGACAAGCGTGGTGGACCCATCAGCGGACAGCCCAACTGGTCAAGTGGTTTCATGCCGTCAACGGTGTCCGGAACACTTTTTCGGCCGACCGGCGATCCCATCCTGAACCTCAGAGGTCCCGCACACGTAACCCGTGAAATTCAACGTGAGCAGTTGGATCTGTTGCAACAACTTAACGAGCAACACCTCGGTACTCGAAAAGGTGGGACCGACCTTGCCGCGCGCATCGAGTCTTATGAACTGGCCTGGCGGATGCAGTCGGAAGCTCCAGAAGCAGTGGATGTCGCGAAAGAAACAAAGCAGACACTCGATAGTTATGGGATCGGCAAAGAGCCGACCAACGAATACGGCCGCAACTGTCTTGTTGCTCGACGACTGGTCGAACGTGGTGTCAGGTTTGTGCAGCTGTATTCCGGAGGTGGCCATCTGGAAGATACCTGGGACGCGCACGAGAGTATCGAAAAGAATCACGGCAAACACGGAGCGGAAGTTGATCAACCAATCGCAGCGTTGCTGACGGATCTCGAGGAACGCGGTTTGCTGGATTCAACTCTTGTGGTATGGGGTGGAGAGTTCGGAAGGATGCCATTCAGCGAGGGAAAAGACGCTCCCGGACGGAACCACAATCCGTATGGCTTTTCGATGTGGTTTGCTGGTGCTGGCGTCAAAGGTGGAATCCGCTACGGAGAAACCGACGAACTTGGCTTTCAGGCAACGACAAACCCTGTCCACCTCCACGACATTCATGCCACGATCCTGCATTTGATGGGGCTCGACCATGAACGTCTTACTTACTTCCATCAGGGGCGTCATGAAAGTCTTACCGATGTCGGTGGCCGCGTTGTTTCGGGCATCCTTGCCTGATCCACGGCTAACGGACTGGCTTTGTTTCCGTTTCCCAGCCAACCAGTAAGTCAGTCAGTCGTTGCTTCAGTTGCGGCCTGTTCTTCGATTCGTCGACTTTCTCGGAAGGATCGTTCTTAAGATCGAAGAGCCATTCATCCCGCTTTCCAACTTCCAGGCGAGTGACCAGCTTCCAGTCATCATGACGGACGGCTCGCCACACCCGGTCCCCTCGTCTGGCTCGCCAGGCGAGCGTTCGAGCGGCGTCTGGCAGACGTTGCGAAAGATGTCTGACAATGTCGATGCCGTCAGATTTATAGCCTTCTGGCGTCTTGCCATCTCCTGCATGAACGAACGAAGTTGTCAGATCCATTGTGATCGTCGGCTGGTTCGAGACGGCGCCTTCTGGCAGGTGGCCGGGCCATCGCATCATGCACGCGGTTCGAATTCCCCCTTCAAACAGGCCGCTCTTAAATCCTCGAAACGGAGCGTTGCTGCCGGGAACGATCGCACCATGGTCACTGGCGAAGACGACCAGCGTGTTGTCGGTGAGTCCGCGTTTGGCGATTGATTTAAGAATCTGTCCAACACCGTGATCCATGTCTTCAAGCATTGCGACATAGTTTTTCCTTGTCCCGGAAGTGAGCTCATTTTTCGCGACCATCTTTCCGGAATCGACCCCTGGTGGTTGGAACGGAAAATGAGGCACGCTGTAGGCAACGTACAGGAAGAATGGATCATGTCTGGAAGTCTGTTCGACAAACTGTACTGCACGATTGGTGATCAATTCCGTCATGTAACCTTCCGCTTCAACTGGCTTTTGGCCATCGAACAGCACATCAAGATCCGAAAACTCACGATGACGGTAGTAGTCTACGTAACCCCCAAGAAACCCGAAGAACTGTTCGAAACCGTGATTCAACGGGTGATGTTTCAGTTCGTAACCGAGATGCCACTTTCCGAATACCGCGGTCGAATACCCAGCCTTCTGAAGCGAGGTCGCGAGTATCGACTGTGTAACCGGTACTCCCAGATCGTGTAACTCTCGCAGTCGAATGGCATCGTCGTATCTCCCAACATTTCCCGTTCCAATTGCACACTCCATGCCACCGATTCGCTGAGGATAAAGTCCGGTCATCAATGCAGTGCGAGTGGGCGTACACTCGGCTCCCGCCGCGTAGTAATCAGTAAGCCGAACGCCTTGCGAAGCAAACTCGTCAAGATTGGGAGTCCGCACATCAGTCGCTCCATAGGCTGGCAGATCGCCATAACCCATGTCATCGACCATGATGAACACGATGTTAGGACGGGTATCCTTCGCGATTGCAAATGCCGAATTGACCAGCAATTGCAGACCGACATACAGCAGGATTGCAGGCTTGATATGGTTCATTCGAGTTCCACGTGAAGTTTACTTGTTTGAAGACAGAGAATCTGCCGGGCAGACATCCGTCGGCCCGGCAGCAGTTCTCCGCTGGTCTGGCAGATTGCGTGCTTTACTGACCCGCCGTCTTCGGCTTTGCTTCTTTTTGAGTGACCTTCGTACTTTTGATTGTTGCCGGTTCGAGCGGCCGGTCTCGTCCGTCGCGGGCGGCTTTGACGATCTTGTCGACAGTTTCCATGCCCTTCAGGACTTTTCCAAAACCGGTGTACTTCCCGTTGAGAAAAGCGGCCTCGTCGACACAAACGAAGAACTGACTGCCTGCCGAATCTTCAGGCTGGGCCCTGGCCATCGACAAGACTCCACGCTCGTGGAGCTTCTTGTTGAATTCCTGCCTGACGCAGTATCCCGGCCCACCCGAGCCAGTGCCGATCGGGCAACCACCCTGAATCACAAATCCGGGAATAACACGATGAAAGATCAGACCGTCGTAGAATCCGGACTGAGCGAGTGCGATGAAGCTTCGGCAGTGGTTGGGGGCGACGTCTGGCCATAGCTCAACCTGGAAATCGCCGACGTCGGTTGAAAATGTGACAACGTATTCGACAGGTTTGCCGTCTTTCCTGAACACGATCTTGTCCCACGACTCCTGAACATTCTTCTTCATATCGGCGATGGATTTGCCATTAATTGATGTTTCAGGAGCACTGGTATACGGCGCCCGCGTAGCTTCTTCGAATTTCGCTGGCTCAGCCGCGTTTGACTTTATCGGTAGTGCAGACGCAAGAACGGTAAGCAGTAGAAATCGGCAGATCATGGTGATGAATCCTTTAGTTGATTGATGGGTTAACGTTGCGCAGTCAGTCCGACTGCGGAGTTTTCGTCAGCAGGTCGCGTTGTGTCCACCAGCTCGACAACTGCCTGTTAGGACTGGCCCTGTCACGAACTGCGAAGGGACAGCAGGTACGCTATCAGGTGACGAAACTGTTCTTCGCTCAACGTCTCTCCGAAGTTGGCGGGCATGGGGGAAAGATTCGAAAGGACGTTTTGATTGATTGTGTCTGTAGCGACCGAGATTTCCTCACCCTTACTGTCAACAAGGACCATTCTTGCTCCTTCAGTGCGTTTGATCAGGCCGTTCAGCACTCGGCCTTGATCAGTCACGATTGTTGAAGTACGGAAGGCTACGTCGACGTTTCGGTTGGGGGCCAGAATGTCTTCGACAAGACGATCAAGACCTCGGTTTCCGATGCCGTCGAGGTTTGGTCCCACCTTCTTTCCCAGGCCGGCAATCTGATGGCAGGTGGCACACGCCCTGGCGAATAGCTTTGTGCCGAGTTCGCGGTCACCAGGACCGGAAGAATGATCCTGACGACGGCTGGCGATGAGCTCAATCAGGTTTTCGGATTCGTCGGGCATCCGACTGGTTAATGCTGTGATTCTCTTGCGCAGCGGGTCATCAGCGGCAGCGAGTAATTTCGGTTCGATTTGCGGATACTTCAACAACCTTGCTGATAATCGACCGGCTTCGGCAAGCTGAACCAGAAGTGCGGCACCGCCGGAGTCCGACGCAAGCACTTCAGCGACTCTCCTTTGCTCCGTTGTACTTGCGGATAGCATTGCTTTGAGGAGTAAGGCAGGAACCGCCGCGCTCTGGTCATTCATCAAAGCCTGAACCATCTCGCGGCGCTGGAGGATGTTAAGTCCGACAATTGATGTCGATTCCGCAAGAGCGTTCATTCGAGCGTCGGCATGCGAAGTCATTTGTGAAAGGGCGGCTGCCAACACGCGGACACTAATGGGATCCGTCAGCGTTTTCAGAGCGACTTTTCCGATGGCATTGCGAAACTGGTCCAGCTTAAAAGCCGCGGCCAGTTCCGCGCCTTTACGACGATTCTCACTTCGGTGGCTGGGGTTCAAAGCCTCGACGGAGAACCGTCCGACAGCCAGCCAGGCGTACGCTGAATCGGCATTGCCGTCGACAAGCTCGATAAAGACCTGACGGCCGGCGACGTCGCGGGTTTTCCATTTGATCTGCTGAGCAGTGTCGTTGCGATGCGGTGACCAGCGTTCAAGTACTTCGCGAGACAACGCGTCGCGGACCTCAACGTAGTTCTTTTGCTGGAGCGGCTTGTCTGGAAATCCGTCATGCCCGGCCAGGAAGAAACTGAATTCATCGGGAAGCAGAAAGGGAGCTGACCGATAGATTCCCGTTCGTCGCTCGCCGCGTGGAAAGCTGCTCCAGAGCGGCGTGGCCATCATTCCGTCAGCGGATTTTCGCGTATGGGAAACCGTCCACGAGTCGACCTGGCTTGAAGCATCTCGATATTGAATCTGGGTCCAGCTCAAAGGCTCGACATCGTCGTCTGGCGGATTACCGGACTGGTTTATGTCGAGCAACTTTTCGGCGACCACAGTCGCCCATGCTCGTACAGATTCCGGGTGCGCGACTCCTCTTTGGGATAAACCATTTTTAACAGCGGTCAGTAAGGTGAGTTGAAAATCCAGATCATCCCCAAATCGATCCAGTGCGGTTTGCGCTAACGTCGAAATCGTATCTCGCGTCACATAGCCGACAGCGAATTTGATGTACTTAGCCAATTGATCGTGGTCGGTTCCAGCCAATTGTTCAATGTGTGCGGCAACGAACTCACCAGCAGTTGGCGTTTTCAGCGACATACACAGCGAGCCGATCAATTGAACATCGGATGACGGGAAGTCGCGACTCGCCACTCGCGAGAATACGATTTCGGACTGCAAGTGATTACGCAATGCCATTCGGATTGCGTGTCTCAGGTGAACGTCGTTTTTCGGTGAAGCGTTATAGGCATCCAGTAAAGCGTCGATCAGTTCGTCTGAGTTGTGACTCGCGGATGCCATTGCGGCCGCGCGTTTCGTTAGTGCGTCGTCATCTTTCAGACCCGTCGCCAGCCACTGCTCAATGTCGCTGGGAGCCTCCGCCATTTCGGCAAGAATTCGAAAGGTGTGCGTTCTTACAAGAGCGGACTTGTCCTTGATTGCTTTGGCGACGTCGTCTGCCCGCAACCTGTCGCAACGGAAGAGGAGCCATAGCGACGCTGCCCGGACACGTGCCGATGTATGCTGTGCATTCAGACGTCCGTTAGCTTCAGCGGATTTGCCAAATCGCTGGACAATTGCTTCAAACGTGAGGTCAGTTTTAGTCTTCAGACGCGAGTCCAGTTGTTCAATCAGTTGCTCGAGCGACGCAGTGGTAAGACTGACTGGCGATTGAGTGGGGCTCGAGATGGCGGATGGCGAATGGTCACGGCGCGCGTCGGAGCCTTTGTAGACGATCCGCCAGATGCGACCTCGGCTTCGATC
Source organism: uncultured Planctomyces sp. (assembly GCA_937904325.1). GTDB lineage: Bacteria > Planctomycetota > Planctomycetia > Planctomycetales > Planctomycetaceae > JABMPE01. Next base: position 15,820 of record CALGTK010000103.1, on the reverse strand, counting down.
GCGGCGAGGATCATCGAGCTTCACTTCGTAATGGCCGATGACACGATTGTAGAAGTCGGTCACGTAAAGAGACCCATCAGGGGCAACCTGCAGGTCGGCCGGCCGAAACCACGGATCGCCGGAGATAAGAAAGTCGGGTTCTTCCTGGGCTTTGATTGTCGAGCCGGTTCGGATGAGAGAATTTCGATTGATGCGGGATGTGGCAACGTTACCTCCGAAGGAGCTGTTTCTGTAGACGTCGGGGAAGTTCGTGGCTTCCCCCAATGCGATTCCGCCGATGGCCGTCGAACCGTGCAGGTGCTCCATAACGTTGGGGATATAGCCGAGTCCGTCATGAGGCTTGCCAAAGCTGTCGTGATAACCACCTCGGAGCAGCAGAGAGATTGGCTTTGTGTGGCAGTCAGCGCTGAAACAGTCACCGTTCTGGTCGATCGCCATTCCGAACGGGTTGACCTGCCCGTGAGTGAAATGTTCGATCCGCGAACCGTCGAGTTTGAAGCGGAAGGTATTTCCTGAATGCATGACAACTTCATTGCCATCGGCTCCGGCAACCGTCGACTGGTTGTTAAAGCCGTGGCAGGCGTAGAGCCAGCCATCAAGGCCACGGGTGAAGGCGTTGCACATTCCGTGCGTGTCACGCGTTGTATCGAACGGTCCGTAAAGCTTTTCCCGCTTGTCCACTCTGTCGTCACCGTCCGTGTCGCGCAGAAACCAGATATTGGGAATACTGAAGCAGACGACGCCGTCTTTGTACGGATAAAGTCCCATCGGAATGTTCAGGTCGTCGGCGAATGTCTTGATGATATCCGCACGGCCGTCGCCATTCGTGTCTTCCAGGATGTTGATGGTGTCCGTTGCTTTTCGATCAGCCGGTGCGGCTATCGGGTACTCGCTGGAACTCGAAACCCAAAGTCGCCCGCGTCGATCAAAGGCCATGTTCATCGGCTTTGCAATATCGGGTTCGCTGGCGACCAGCTGGATTTCGAAACCTTGTGGCAAGACAAAAGTTTTTTGTTCGTCGGATGGGGTCAGTGGGTCGGTTTCGCGAACGTGTGACGCGAAGTGGTTCGTTCCGGGAGTGTGGGCCAGTGCCTTAGCTTTGGCAGGAACTGCGTCGACGAACTCCTTACCGGTGACGGCCGTCGTCTTATGTTGAAGCAGGAAGGTTCCCAGCTTGTTCCCGATTAAGATGTCGTCGAGGCCGTTCCCGGTGGCATCTCCTACAGTGATCTGTGTGCCGACACCGCAGCGTTTGCTGATCAGTCTGGGCTGAAATTCAACGCCGTTCACGTTCCGGACCGTGCGGAACCAGTAGAGCACCGGCAACCGCTGTGCTCCAGGATCGCCGCCGCCGTGAGCCCAGTATCGTTTCCCCGTAATCACGTCCTTGATGCCGTCTCCGTCGACATCTGCCAGCGTCACGGCGTGCATTTGAGAGATGCTCAACCCATACAGATTGTCTTCCGGTTTGTCGGTAAGAATCGGATGCGGGATAAATGCGACGTCCGAGCTGTTGCCACGACGCTCGAACCATGTGAGTCCGAAACCGTGAGCGTTCTGGCTGGAGATGACATCGTTGTCACCGTCGCCGTCGAAGTCGTACGCAAATATCTGAGCCCCGCCGGACTGCGCAAATGGAAACGAATGAAACTGGAAAAGTGAGCCCTGCTTTTCTGGCTGTTCCCACCAGCCTGATCGTTCCAGAATGTCATTCCGGCCGTCGTCGTTGAGATCGCCAACTCCGAGTCCGTGAGTAAAGCGGCCGAATCCGCGATTATCGGAGATCGGCGTGAATTTCCACGGGGCGGTTGAATCGTCAGCGTCCCTCGACGCGTACCCGATCGTCCCGCCACGACAGCAGACAAGTTCTGTCTGACCGTCGCCTGTAAGGTCTGTGAGCGTTGGAGATTCGTTACCAACATCGTCAAGAACGAGATACTTCTTCCAGTTGACTCCTGGCTTGCCAGGATTCTCAAACCAATACGAATTCAATCCCGGGATCGGAATCGTCAGCAGATCAACCTGGCCATCGTTATTAAAGTCTTCAGCAAAGGTGAAGAAATGGTCGGAATAGCCTTTAATGGAAAAGCGGCGTTCAGGGGCGTAGGCGTGACGAATTCGAAATTCGGGGCCCGCGTACCAGTACGGACCCGAGACCACGTCGGTGTGTCCATCCGCATTGATGTCTGCCAGACAGGCACCCTCGCTGTAGAAATCTTCTGACAGAACAAGCTGATCGAAAACGTGAGACTTTGGTTGCGCCAGAACATTCGCCTGAAACGCAGTCAGTAAGCCGAAAGAGTACAGAAATGTTCGAAGCATGTGTCGCATTATGGTCGACTCGCGATGTGTGAACGAAAGAAGCTTCGACTTATCAGCTGTCTGCGATACGTGGCTGGATCGTAGCATGTCGTAGCCGACTGTTCGATCATTCTATAAGACGGTTTGCCCGTTGAAGTGTCCGGCAAGCTGGTCGTTTACAAACAGCTTCGAACCATTCATTGAGACCAGTCGGCGAGTAGTTCTGCGGTTGGCATCTGTGGGTAGACTGCGGCCTGGCAAAGAAGGTTGGACAATCCGAGGAAAGGCAAGAGGATCACGAGATCGAACTCGGCTTCGCATCTGGGCACGCGTGAAAGAATTCCACCCCACAAACGAGTGACCGTTTTGTCGTGTTCACTACGGGTAACATTACTGAGGCTCGTCGTGCTGCTGCCACTCGTCGTAATGTTTTGCGCTTTGGCTGTTCCAGAACGGAGACGACCCCCAAAGTGGCACGGTTGGCAAATTCGCTTCCCAATCCGCAAGCTTCTGAAACATCTGTCGAAACCGTTCGCTGTTGGTTGCCGCAAGGTCGTTTGATTCTGCAAGGTCGGTCGACGGCTGAAACATTTCAGCGGGCCGGTGGGACAGCCTGATGATCTTGTCTGGCCCATTCAGGAGGGCGGCCTGGCCCTGAAGTCTCCAGAACAACGTTCGGCTGCCGTCCCAATGCTCTCCGCGGAGTTGAGGCATCAGATTGATACCATCGTACTCGCCGTAGAGGTTACTCGACTTCTGCCAGTTTCCTTTGTCTTCGTGACTGCGGCGTGGTGAAAGCGGTAACGGCTTTGAATTCGCCGCGGCCAGGAATGTCGGTAATAGATCGAGACTCGACATGACATTCGAATTGCGTTTCCCTCCGGCAATATCGCTGGGCCACGACCAGATCATCGGGACACGAACGCCGCCTTCGCGCAGGCAACCTTTGACACCAGACAGTGGTCCGTTCCAACTGGCGTTGTTCGTCGCGCCACCATTGTCTGAGAAGAATGTGATCAGTGTGTTGTCGAGCTGACCGGTCTTCCGTAAGTGATCACGCACGCGCCCAACGCCTCGGTCGAGTGCATACATCATCGCTGCGTAGATTCGGCGTTGCTTATCTTTGATATTTGAAAACCTGGCGATGTCCTCGTCGGTAGCGTGCATCGGACCGTGTGGAGCGTTGTAGGAAAGGAACATGAACCACGGCTGAGTGGCGTTATTGTCACTTTGTTCGTTGATCCAAAGCAAAGCTTCGTCAGTGAAGAAGTCGGTCAGGTAAGGGCTGGAAAATTCTTTGACAGGAGTGCCATTTCGTTCAATGCGATGTCGCCCATGTGTTGGGAAATACGAGTGGCTGCCTCCGAGCATTCCACAGAAGTAGTCGAAGCCGCGTTCGTTCGGATGAAACCCCTCACCCGTCCCTTGATGCCATTTTCCGATGAGCGAGGTTGCGTATCCGGCTGCTCGTAGATGGTCGCCCAGTGTATGTTCCCCGGGGGGCAGACCGAGCAACTCAGGTCGCGTTGCGTAATTGGCTGAACTGCTGTTGAGGTTCCCTTCGTAGCCGAATCTCCGCGGGTCCCGCCCCGTCAGAAGTCCTGCACGGGATGGGGAGCAAACCGGACTGGCAACATACGCCTGAGTACAAAGGACTCCCGAATCTGCCAGGGCATCAAGGTTTGGAGTCTCAAGCAGCTCGCTGCCCATGCACTCGAGGTCGCCGTAACCCATATCGTCGGCAAGGATAATCAGGATATTCGGGCCGTTTGAAGTGGCCTCTGCCGCTAATCCGTCAGCAATCAAGCCTGGTGATATTAGCGGTAGAAGTAGCGTGCAGAGAAACTTCACGATGATTTCCTTGTCCGGCGGAGACTGCAGTTGGCAATTGCATGCGGCGGTGTGACGCCACTCACTGGTCGATTTACAGCAGATCGATAACCTTCCCGCTGCTGCAAGTGTGACAGCATTGTAGGCTGTCGACTGAGTCGCAAATGAAACGGGGAAAGATTCGCGATGAGCTACATCGAGCACGTTCAAAGCATTTACGGAATGAACCGCGAACGGACGCTGGCAACTCTCGACGCCATCGCCGAAATGAATAACCCGCAGGATGTGCTGGCATGGCGGCCGGGCCCTGGCAGAGCTCACATCAGCTGGCAGTTTATGCACGTCGCCGTGACCGAAGAGATGTTTGCCACCGAACGGCTTCTTCCGGGAACACACCCGGGGATGGGCGAACTGATCAACCGGTTCAAAGGCGGCAGCACGCCCGATGACGATGTTCCCACTCTGGCTGGAATCCGGTCAGCCCTCGAAACCGGACGCGAACACTTGTTCGAGACGTTCGGTAAGTTCTCTGATGACGATCTCGAAACCGTTCCAGAGCCGTTACAGGAACGCGGCTGGACCCTGCGAAAGACTCTGCAGATCATCTGCTGGCACGAAAGCCATCATCAGGGGCAGGCTCACCTGACACTCAATCTGTACAATGCCGCTCACTGAATGGTCTTCTGTCAAAGGCACGTCGCGTGGCAATTTGCGAGACTGCTCTGAATCCTGTGATTAGTTTTCCCAATACTGGATATCTTCAACGTGGCTGAAAAACGTGACTTCGACGAGTTTCTGGAAAAGTTTCAGAAGCATCACGAGCTGATGACTGAAGAACTGCATAAGGTCATCATCGGACAGGAAGCCGTCATCAATCAGATTCTGGCAGCAATCTTCACCGGCGGGCATTGCTTGCTCGTCGGTGTGCCGGGACTGGCTAAGACTTTGATCGTCAGCACGATCGCGAAGATTCTGGACGTCGAGTTCAAGCGAATCCAGTTCACGCCCGATCTCATGCCGTCAGACATCACCGGGACGAACGTGCTTGACGAAAACGATGCTGGGCGGCGCGAGTTCCGTTTCGTTCAGGGACCAGTTTTTACCAATATTTTACTGGCTGACGAAATCAACCGAACACCCCCGAAGACGCAGGCTGCACTGCTGCAGTCGATGCAGGAGCAAGAGGTGACCGTCGGGCAAACAACCTACGATCTGCCGGATCCGTTCTTCGTGATCGCCACGCAGAATCCGATCGAGCAGGAAGGAACGTACCCGCTGCCCGAAGCCCAGCTCGATCGGTTTATGTTCAACGTCAAAGTGGACTATCCGACGTTTAAAGAAGAAGAGCGAGTCCTTGAATCAACGTCTCGTGGTGAGAAGCCGGAAGTTCGCAAAGTCCTCACCGCAAAGTCGATCGTTTTCCTGCAGAAGCAAATCGGCCAGATTGAAGTCGGGCCGATGACGATCAACTATGTCGCCAGCCTCGTGCGAGCGACTCGGCCAAAAGATGAGTCCGCTCCGAAGTTTGTGCAGGACTTGATCGACTGGGGAGCTGGCCCTCGGGCCGGACAGTATCTCATCGCGGGTGGACGAGCGATGGCGGCGATGGATGGCCGGCCGGTGGTCTCGCTGGACGATATCCGGCAGGTGGCCATTCCCGTGCTGCGGCACCGGATCGCTCCGAACTTCCAGGCCCAGGCGGAAGGTTACACATCCGAATCCATTATCGAACGGCTGATCGAGGAAGTTCCAGAGCCAAAGATTCGCAAGTACGAATAGTCAGTCGCTATCCTGCTGATTCAAACTCCGCCGCTCTGGTCTCTTTAAACGCCCTTCGTTGATTGCCGCTGCATGAGATTTCAGCAAACAAACCGCACGCCATATCTTAACCGAGGCGATCAGAAGCGTCTGTTGGTTCTGGCAGGGATGATTGCGATAATCGTGTTTTCGATTGAGTTTGCTGCGCGGCCGAGTTCGTGGTACTGGCTGACCGGTCGACCTGCGGATGTTGAGCCAGCTAAACGCAAACAGAAAACGCAAAACAAATCGGATGAGAAGATCAATTTCCGACCCAGAATGAAAGAAACGTCGCCAGGTCCGCAGGTGATCCGTATCGTGGGAGCCCACACTCCGGCAGACGCCGATCGTTACAAACCGGGCAGCAGTGCGGCTCAAGCAGACGGCTCAACGGAATCACGGGACGATGCTGAAAAGCACGAACTGAAGCTGGCTGACGAGCTGACGGCTTTAATCAAGGACAACGCGGTCGGAATTCGCGAGTCCGAGCGGGAACTGTACTATTACCTGCTGGCAAAGACTCGCGATGTTCCGCCAGAAGTTCTCACTGAAGCATCGCGACCCAGCATTGCCTTCGCCGTAGTGATGAACGAATCGAAGGTTCTTCTCGGTGAAATCGTGACCGTGAAGGGCGAACTGCGTCGACTGGCGGCGATTCCTGCCGGGAAGAACGAGTTCGGCATCGAGACCTTATGGGAAGGCTGGCTGTTCAATGCGGATTCCGGGTTAAATCCGTACTGCATCCGCATGACCAGTATCCCCGAAGGGATCCCCACGGGTCAGGAACTCGGGTCAGGAGTTGTCGTCAAAGTGACTGGCTACTTCCTGAAAAGATACGGCTACCCCGCTCAGCAGGACCGACTACACGTCGCCCCGTTGGTTCTGGCGAAGAGCGTTCGCTGGTATGAAAAACGTCAGTCGTCCGTCCCGGATGACATGGGCATCGTGCCCTACGTTCTGGGATTCGCGGGATTTCTCGGTGTCACGATTTCGATTCTGCTCTTTCGCTTCCGCAGCAGCGATCGTGAGTTTGAAAAGAAACACCTCCGCCGATTGACCGCCGCCCCCGAGGGAGCAATCGCCGCTATCAACGATCTACCCACCTTCGAACTCGAAGACTCCCTCCGTCAACTCTCCGCCGAACACGCATCGTCGATTGAAATTGCCGCCGGTGAAGAATCAGAAGGTGACCAGGATCCGGCCTCGTCTGATGCTGGATCCGACTAAATCAAGAACAACGTTGACGCCACCGGTGGAAAAGACATTCAACGATCGAATCGAAGTATTGCTGCGTATCGGAGGAAAGTTATCACGACACGTTCCCGCGATCGGCAGGATTCGAGTCCGATATTTCTGAATCCGCAAGGATTCGTGTGTGCCACGCCATGCTTCAAGTGATGAGTGTAGAACGACCGTAAACGGTGGACACAGGCTAAAACCGCCGCTCAGGCAATCGGAGAGTGTGTCAAAGTCACCGGCGGAATGCCTGTCCAGACCATTCACTACGGTACCACGAGCAAGGTATAACGCCGGGATCTCACGGCAGTCGTGGCGACCAGGTTCGTTTGTAACGCCTGGAAATCACAGGCTGGACTGTCAGTTCAACAGCAGTAGTCTTCGCAAACTGTTCGGAGTAAAGAATAGTGTTGGTCGCAGATCAGAGTCGCGTGGTCCAAAAGTTGCCTCTGACGCCTGACAGATGCGATAACAGGGTCTCCGCCATTCATAACGGGGACGATGTTCCCGGAGTCGTCAATCGTAAACTCACAATATGGAACTTGCCGAAGTGTTGGTGTAACAGTTGAGTCTGAATTTTTTACAGATTATCTTTTGCTCAGGGATGGCTTGTGAGCGTTGCTTAGTTTCGTGATCAGCCACTGATGGGATCACGTTCGGGCTGACTTCAGAAAGACGATGGAAAAGGGACGATGCACGCGGATATTCAACAGACGAAAGATCGAGTCACAGAGAAGGCTGACCTGATTCACCGGCTAAATGCTGAGTTGGGCAAAGCGATCATTGGGCAGGAAGAGATGATCTCGCGGTTGCTGATCGGACTGCTGACCGGCGGGCATGTGCTGCTGGAAGGTGTGCCGGGACTGGCAAAGACGACGGCGATTACCGCCCTGGCCAAGACGCTGTCGGTCGGGTTTCAACGGATTCAGTTTACGCCCGACCTGCTGCCGGCGGACCTTCTCGGCACGATGATCTACGCACCGGCTGATGGGTCGTTCAAGACTCGGAAAGGACCGATTTTCTCGAACCTGATCCTCGCTGACGAGATCAATCGCGCACCGTCGAAGGTTCAGTCGGCTCTGCTGGAAGCGATGCAGGAACGGCAGGTCACGATCGGCGACGAAACGTTTCAGCTGGAGAAGCCGTTTCTAGTCCTGGCGACTCAGAATCCGATCGAACAGGAGGGGACGTACCCGCTACCGGAAGCGCAGGTTGATCGTTTCATGCTCAAGGTAAAAATTACATATCCGAATCCGGATGAAGAACGCAAAGTTCTGGACATGGCCCTTGGCGATGCGATGCGTCCAGTCCAGGAAGTTCTGGCGCCGCAGGACATCTTTGCCATGCAGGACGTGGTTCGCATGATTTATGTCGACGACCAGGTAAAGGACTACATCGTGTCCATCGTGCGGGCGACTCGCGAACCGAGTGAATTCAAGTTAGCGAAGTTTGCCCCGCTGATCGATTTTGGGGCGTCGCCACGTGCCACAATCTTCCTGGGCATTGGAGCTCGAGCCAACGCGTTCCTGAACGGTCGAGCTTATGTCACGCCTCAGGACGTTAAGGACGTCGCGTACGACATTCTTCGCCATCGAGTCGTTCTGACGTACGAAGCGGAAGCCGAGGAAATGACGAGCGACGACGTCATCCAGGAGATTCTCGCCGCCGTTCCAGTGCCTTAACCCATTCGCAACGAATTGTCCGTTGTCGACACGTGGTGCTTCTTGACGCACCATTAAAAACGACGTGAATCCAGTGGTGCATCCAGACGCCCTCTACAGTTAGCTTAAGCAGAGTCATGCCAGAAGTTGCCGACATCATCCGGAGAGTGCAGCGGATTCAGATCGTAGCGAACAGGTCAGTGAACGATCTGCTAGCCGGTCAGTATCGTAGTACGTTTCGTGGGCGCGGCATGGAATTTGACGAGGTCCGCGAGTACCAGCCAGGCGATGAGATTCGAACGATCGACTGGAACGTCACCGCCCGCGCGGGCACGCCCTTCATCAAACGCTACTGCGAGGAACGTGAACTGACCGTACTGTTCCTGCTGGACGTTTCCGCTTCTGGGGCGTTCGGGACGGGCCAGCAGTCAAAGCTTGACGTGATGGTCGAAATGGTCGCTCTGTTGATGTTTTCGGCACTGAAAAACAATGACAAAGTAGGTTTGCTTCTCTTTGCAGATGACGTGCAGAGTTTCTTCCCGCCGCGAAAAGGAAGGTCGAATGTCCTTCGGTTGATTCGTGAAATGGTGGCTACGGAACCGGTGTCGCGTGAAACAAGTCTCGATGCAGCACTTCAATTTCTGAATCGGGTACAGAAACGCCGCAGCGTCGTCTTTCTTATTAGCGACTTTCAGACAGAACCTTCACGACAGGCGTTAGCGGTTTCGAACGGTCGGCACGATCTGGTCGGAATCACCGTTTCCGATCCTCGCGAGCGAGAACTTCCCGACGTTGGCTTTGTCAATTTCCGCGACGCCGAAACGGGCGAGATCGTAGAAGTTGATGCACGGCACCCGCGAGTCCGCGAACTGTTCAGTCAACAGGCAGATCAACGATCTGAAGAAGTTTCGCAAGGACTCCGCCGAGCGGGCGTTGATGAACTGGCTGTCAGCACACACGTACCTTACGCAACAAGTCTACGCCGCTTTTTCGATAATCGAGAAAGACGGAACCGGTGAACACAGTCAGCTTCAACCTTCACAATACGCCCTTTAAAGTCGATCGACGGCAGCCATTGCGGATGGCTCTGATGGTGCTGATGCTGTCTGTGTCTGGAATGACGGGTTGTGGCTCGCATGCAGAGACCGACAAGGTCAACTCACAGGTGGCAAACTCGCCCGTCCTGAAAACTGAGATTGAACGAGGGCCGGTCAAGTTCACTGTGGAAGTCTCGACTGAAAAGCCTCGACTGTCAGACGAACCGCAGCTTACCCTGACGATCCGATCGGAACCCGGAGTTCAAATCGAGAAGCCTCCGTTCGGGCAGGCGATGGGGGACTTTGTGATTCGCGACTTTCACGAACCCGTTGCCGATGTAGACGACGGAACGGAAGTCATTCAGCAGATCTATACGCTAGAACCGACCCGGGCCGGTCGACTGACGATCGCTCCGATAGCCGTGCATTTTCAGGATGAACGAGACGGAGGAGACAAGCAGGAACACACGATCGAATCTGAAGCGTTGATTGTCGAAGTCAGTTCGGTTCTGGATGAGGATGTCCCTTTCCTGGCTGACCTGAAACCTGCTGCCGCACCGATCGAATTACCGATTTCCTATGCGACAAACCGGGTATGGGCTGGCTTAGCGATCGTCGCCCTCGTCGTCTCAGGGATCGTCGTGGGATTAATCCGTCGTGTACGGAATGACAGCGAACGGAAACTGACGCCTCAGGAGTTGGCTCAACTTGAACTCGGGCGTATCGTCGATAAAAAGCTTGCGGAGTCCAACGTTAAGGCATTCTATGTTGAACTGACCGGAGTCGTACGGCGGTACATTGAACGTTCAACCGGTGTGAACGCTCCGGACCTGACGACCGAGGAGTTTCTACGGCAGATTGTCGATGACGCATTATTTGCCGATCAGGATCAGGTGCGACTTCGAGGTTTTCTTGAGGCGGCTGACCTTGTGAAGTTTGCAGCGTTCGAGCCTGACGCTTCGGATATTAATTCCAGCATCGAACGAGCGAAAAACTTTATCCAGTTGCAGCGTGACGCCTCATCGGAGGCGGTCGTATGAACGCCTTCCAGTTCCGGGATCCTGTGTGGCTGTTATTACTGATTCCGGTCATCGGTTCTAGCCTGCTGTCGATTCGACGCGACCGAAACTCGACCGTCCTATACTCAAACGTTGAGTTACTGAAAGGACTGCCAGTTACGTTGGCTCAGCAATTGAAACGGTTTCTGCCGTGGCTGAAAATCGGTGGACTGACGCTGATCGTTCTTGCTCTCGCGCGGCCACAGTCTGGTCGGGAAGAGTTTCGCATCAGGACGGAAGGAATCGCCATAGAGATGTGCATCGACCGGTCGGGGTCGATGCGTGCTTTGGACTTTCCTGTCGACGGTGAGCAAGTCAATCGCCTGGCCGCGGTGAAGCGTGTCTTTCACCAGTTCGTTGCGGGCGAGGGTGATTTCGACGGGCGTCCGGATGATTTGATCGGCCTGGTCGCGTTTGGCGGTTTTGCTGATGCGAAGTGTCCGCCGACTCTTGATCATGGAGCGTTGCTGGACATCCTCGACACCGTCGAGATCCCCGAACCGGTGGTGGACAAACATGGACGCATCATCAACGAGCAACTTTGGCAGGAAGAACAGGCGACAGCGATTGGTGACGCAATCGCCGTCGGAGTTGACCGGCTGAAAGACATCAAATCCAAGAGTCGTGTAATCTTACTGTTGTCGGATGGTGAAAATACTGCCGGAGTTGTTCAGCCGGAGGAAGCGGCTAATGCCGCGGCAGAGTTTGGGATTCGCATTTACACCATCGGAGTCGGCACGACGGGCATGGCTCCATACCCGACGACCGATGCATTCGGTCGAAATATTTTGCGTGCTCAACCGGTTCGGCTGGACGAAGATTCGCTCAAGATGTTGTCGCAGAAGACGGGTGGTCGATATTTCAATGCTCAGAACGCGGAAGCACTGACTGAAGTCTACGCGGAGATCGACCGGCTTGAGAAAACGGAAACCGAAGGGCGTGTTTACACGGAATACCGCGAGATGTTTCAATGGTTGATGCTGCCTGGGCTTGGCTTTGTGCTGCTTCAGGTTGTTCTGGCGGCAACGCGATTTCGTGGGCTTCCTTAAACAGGTCAGAAATTTGTTGTCTTAACATGGTTTGGGAAACTCCCGTATTTCTGTTTGCTCTGTGGCTTGCACCGCTGGTCGGTGGCGTATTTATCTATGCGCATCGAAAACGGAAAGTTACCGCCACAAAATTTGCTGACCAGGCCATGATCAGCCGCCTGATGCCGACGTTTGAGTCCAGTCGCGTCTGGATAAAGGCATTGGTTATTTCGGTCGCGGTTGTGTTTCTAATCGTCGCGTGTGCTCGGCCACGGTTTGGAGTCTTCTTCGAAGAAGTCACCGGTCGAGGAGTTGATCTGTTCGTCGTTCTGGATGTGTCTCGGTCGATGCTGGCTGAGGATGTTGCCCCAAACCGTCTTGATCGAGCAAAGTCGGACATAATCGATCTGCTTCAAAAACTGGAAGGCGATCGAGTAGGGCTGATTGCATTTGCTGGGGCTCCCGTTGAACTGGTGCCTTTGACCACGGATCACGGATTCCTCCGGATGGTGCTGGACGATATCGATCCAGACAGTGCTCCCCGTGGAGGCAGCCTGATTGGCGACGCCATTCGCAAGGCCATGGCGTCGATGGAAGACCGCCGCGATCGTGACCAGGTGATTGTCCTGATCACCGATGGTGAAGATCATGATTCGTTCCCCGCAGAAGCAGCTCGGCAGGCGGCGGAACGCAACATTCGAATCATCAGCGTCGGGCTGGGTGATACCGGGGAAGGTGCCCGGATTCCCAAACGCGGCGACGATGGCAGCCTTGTTTTCACAAAACACGAAGGCCAGGAAGTCTGGTCAAAAATGGACGAGACACTGTTGAAAGAGATCGCGTTGGCAACTTCCGGTGCGTACGTCCCAGCCAGAACGACTGCTTACGATCTTGGTCTGATTTATGATGAGCACCTTGCCAACTTGACAAGAGGCGAGTTCCTGACTGAAAAGCGAAAGCGGTATCGAGAGCAGTTTCAACTGTTTGGTGGACTGGGGCTTGCTTTACTTCTTGTTGAGATGTTGATCCCTCGCTTTGGAACTCGGCGAGCACAGAATTCTGAGGTAACCGCATGAATCGCGCACTCACGGTTACCAGATTGCCAGTACTTGTAGTTCTGGTCGGAGTTGTGGCGTCGCTCGGATTTAACCCGGCGTCGACTGCAGTTCAGAAGGTTCGTGAAGGAATTCGGTTTTTCGTTGGCGGCGATTTTGAGTCGGCAGGAAAGTCGTTCAACGAGGCAGATAAGGCTGAACCAGATAACGCGACGATTGCTTTTAACCGTGCATGTGCTTTGGCGGCGTCGGGAGATTCTGCCAAAGTTGAGGAAGCGCAGAAGCTTTTCCGAAACGCCGCATTGGTTCGGGATATCAGGATCGCCGCGCGGGCTCTGTATAATCTCGGATGTCTTTCGGCAGAGCAGGGCAGGGCGACGCTTGGTGAGGATCCCGTCGAAGCTGCTCCTGAGAATCGGGAAGCAGGTGTGTCTCAACTTCTGGCAGCCGTGGGGTACTATCGAGATTGCCTGCGGCTCGATAAGGAACATGTTGAAGCTCGGCACAATCTGGAGTTGATCCGGCTTTTCATCAAACACATCCAGGATCAGTGGGCGAAGCGTGATCGTGAACTGGCTCGCGCAGAGAAAGGGCTGCTCGAGTTTCTCGCCATGATCGAGCAACGGCAAACGGAACTGCGGTCCGCAGTACGTTTGCTCAGTGAGCAAAAGGATTCACCGCAGCGTCGACAGGCGACTTCCGAGCTGGCTGATTCTCAAAAGGAGCTTCGCGATGAGATTGAGCCGTTAAAAGACAAGATCACAGCAGAAATTACCGCTGCTCAGCAGACTCCACCCGGAGGGAATGCGACGAACGCTGATCCAAGTTTGGCGATTCAGATGAAGCAGGCGCAGAAGGTCCTTCACCAGCTTACCGATGAAGCTGGCTCGAAGATGGCTGAGGCAGCGTCAGAACTCGCCACCGCGGCTTTCGAGAATGCTCGAACGAATCAGTTGAATTCTCTTGACCGGTTAAATGAGATTTTCATGGCAATGGCGCCTTTCCAGAACGTGCTGCAGCGAGCGACCAAACAGCAGGAGCAGTTGACGGGCCATTCTGAGAATTTGACTGGCTACGAGCCGGACCGTGTAGTTGAAGAAATGCCTGACGACGACGAAGCAGCAGAACCAGACGCGGACGATAAGGGCAAACAGCCACCCGGCGGCATCGACCTGCCGGATCATGAATATCCAGAGTTGGCGTTGCAGCAATTACGAGTGGCCGATTGGAGTCGCATGCTCAGCCTGAAGGCGCAGGCGGATCTGCCGCAGATCGAAGCCCAGTTGAAGGCTGCCCAGAAAAAAACGGCTGATGCTGAAGACCCAATGCCGCAGTCAACGATCGGTGATAACAAGGATGAGAGTACTGAGGAAGACGCCGAGGCAGAACTGAAGTCGGAAGCGGAAGACCGACTTGTACACCTGCAAGGATTGAAGGCGTCGTTGGAGAAGGCGATTGAACTGGGGCCAAAAGTCGAAGAACATTCGCGGACGGCGAGTGAGAGTCTTGAGGCGAAGCAACTGTTTGCCGCGTTGCCAGATCAGCAAGAGGCTCTGAAACTGTTGCGTGAGATTGCCGAGTCGCTGAGCAGAGACGATCAACAACAACAAAGCGACGATCAGAAGAACGACGATCAGAAGAACGACGATCAGAAGAACGACGATCAACCTGACAAGTCAGAACAGCAGAAGCAGCAGGAACAACAGCAGAAGGGGCAATCGCAGCGTGAGCGAGCGATGTCCGCTCTGCGTCGGGCGAGAGAACGTGAACGTGAACATCGCGACCTTCAAAAGCAACTGCAGCAGTTGATCGGCGGTCAAATTCGTGTTGATCGAGATTGGTAGAAACAGCGGAATGAGCAACGCGAGTTATTGGAGACTTTTGATAGTAAGCGGGTGTCTGCTTCTGGCAGGCATGATCCAGCATGTCGTTGCGCAGGAACCGCAGCTAATCGTTGAGATCGAGAAGCGTGAAATTTATGAAGGCGAATCGGTCCTCTACCGGGTGACGCTGAATCATGTCGAAGTTCCGACCGCGCCTACTCTTGCCGGATTGGAAGACTTCCAGGTCACAAATCTGGGTGAGCAGTCTCAGAATTCGCAGCAGGTCACGATTATCAACGGTCGGCGGACTGAGATCGTTCGCCGAGGAATGCAGTACAACTACCGATTGACTCCGAAGCAAAGTGGGCTGTTTACAATCCCGGCTCCGACGGCAAAAGTTGGAAACGACGTCTTGACCGGGCGAGAAATCACGCTGCGAGTCGTCGCGCCCGAGATTCAGGATTCGGTCATTCTCGAAATGACGGTCGACAGAACGTCGGTTTATCCGATGCAACCATTTGTGTTGTCGCTGACGATTGCCGTCAAAGAATTACCGGGCGAACTGCAGAAGCAAGACCCTCTGAGTGTTCAACCAAAGCCGCCGGCATTGAATCTCGCCTGGTTGACTGACGAACAGATTTCTGATGGTCTCGCGGTCGAAAAAAGCTGGCGAGAGATTCTTGAGCCGATGGTCAGTCGCCAGGGGAACGGCGTTCAAATCAATAATATCGGGTCACAGTCTGTTTTTTCGCTGTTTGATAGTCAGGCGACGGCATTTCATCCGACTCCCAAACGAACGAAACGCAAGGACAAGAACGGTGTGGATACTGGGTACTGGGAGTATGAATTCCGTCGAAAACTGATTCCACGAAAACTCGACGTCTATCAGTTTGGACCGGCGACCCTGAAAGGTACCTTTGCTGACAAGTTTGAGGACGGGCGCCTGGCCGGTGTCGATATCTATGCGATTGCAAAAAGCCTGGCCGTGACGGTC
>CALGTK010000102.1 GCA_937904325.1 uncultured Planctomyces sp. | reverse complement strand
AACTCTTTATTTTTCTTGAACTCCGAGGTGACGCGGACTTCGTCTTCCAGTTCCAGAACACAAGGTCAGCGCGGTAGCCGATGTCGAAATGTTTGAGGAAAAACAGGTATTCGAACGAAATCTCTTCAGCCATGCTGCCGTACGCGCTGTTGAACGAGGCCCGCTGCCCCGTCAGCATGGCGAGTCCGAGTGGGCGAAATCTGTCACGGTAATTCGGATTGTTCACCAGCAGGTGGCAAAGTGCCCAGCGCCACGCGTAATTCTGCCACGAATCACCAGTGACTTCTTTCGAATTCACGATCTCGTTCAAAGTTTTCGGCGGCGACGAATGAATGTACTGCACGACGTACTGGCCACAATTAACGCTGGCGTCGCCTTCCTTCCAGTAGTTGCCCATCTCGGCCATTCCCTCGGCATACCAGAGTGGCCCGGTTCGACCGAACGTCTGACCGCAGTACGCATGCACGGCTTCATGCTGAGGCGTGCCTCGATTGGCGTAGGCATAGACAACGGCCTTCGCATCGAACTGCCGCCCCAATGACCGAACAGTTGTTGCCGTTACTCCAGCTTTCCCCTGGATACTCGCAAGTCCGACTGGTGGGATCGAATTGGGCGGCCAATTCTCCAGATCTTTGACGACGAAGCACTCGATGGTTTTTCGATTCGGCTGTGCCCAGTACTTCGAGATCAGTCGAAGCATATTCTCCAGCTGTTCGAGCAACTCTTCGGCATCTTTGTCGTTGAGGTCTGTATGGAGTAGAAAGTTGCGTGACCGCACGTCACGCGGCGGCACACTGGCAGGCTGAAGTGTGTCGTCCGTTGTCCGCTTTCTCTGAGCGAACGCAGTCGGCGAGGAAACCATTATCCAGCAAAGCGTCAAACCAATAATCAAAGCAATGCGTCCACACCGAAATCTTCGAGCAGCCATCGACAAGGATCTCCCACAGAATTGAACGACTGACGCTGAGAAATCATGAGGAAGCTGCCCGGCAGAGTAAATAACACGCGGACCTCCAGCATACAGTTTGTGATAATTCCAACGTCGAAGTCGACGACCGCCGTACAACCGTTAATCGAGAAATCGCGCTCGCTCAGCGGCAGTTGGCAGTCGGCAGGTTTCTTTCTTGCCCCACAGGCGATAACGACTCCGAGCGATGATCTTGTAGCCGAGATCGCGAAGCGGTTTCGGAATGAGCCAGAACAGCGTTCCGAGAATGCTCCATAGTCCACCGATCTTCCAGAAGACTCGGACGACCGCACTGGACCGAATGTGCCACAACTCGCCGTCAAGCAGAACGACGGTGTCCAGACCTCGGACAATCTCGTCGGGAAGCGATGCTTTCGCCGTTGAACCCTGCAGCGGTGCCATGCAAACGCGCCCGTGACGGTCGTGTTTGAGGACGAAATCCACAAAGCGGTTGCAGAGTCCGCAGACGCCGTCAAAAAAAAGGATGGGTGTCGGCTCAGTCACGGATGTCATTTGGGGCATTCCTGATGAAGTGTCACCGTATAGTACCGTTTTCAGACACGCACCTTAACCAGATTTTCTGGTCGGATAGCTGGTACACTCACTGGAATACGACGCCGTGGTGTCGGGAAGATTGTAAAACAGCCATGAGAACGACATTCCGTTTTGCGAGCCACCCTTCCGACAGGTACGCTATCAGAACGAATGAACGTTCCGGCTGATACGTTTTGACCGGGCAAACGGAAGGTTTCAGGGATTCTCACAGTGAGCGCGATCGCGACACATCTACAGCCTCACGCAAAGGTAACGGCGGCGACTCAGCCTGCCGACACCGTTGACGTTGCGGCCCGCGATTCTGACGCTCGAGCCTGCTTATCAGCCTGCACGCTTTCGCTGATCGTCCATGCCTGCCTGCTCACCGGGTGCGGACTGATCTGGTACGCAATCCCTTCCCGAAACGAAGGCCTGCCATCAATCGACGCTTTGATGACGATGTCCGCTGCAGACTCTTCGGCCGACGGAAAACTTCAGTTTGAGGACGCACTCGCATTGGCCGAACTGAGTCCGCCACTGATTACTGGCGGGCAATCAATGGCTGAGTACCAAAGTCAGCTCACGAATCCTCAGGATTCCTTAATGCCGACAGGCGAGCAGTCCCTGCTGACAGCAAGTGCCGTGGGTTCTCCCTGGCTGAATGAGAACGTTGGCGGCACCACGACACTGGCTGCTTCGGCATCCGGATCGCGAAATGGCCTCGGCAGCGGCGATGGGATCGGCAATGGAGAAGGCAGCGACGCCGCAGACTCGTTCTTCGGTCTGAGGCCGGTCGGACGACGTATCGTTTTCGTGCTGGACTGTTCTCGCAGCATGAACCATCCCCACAACACAGAAGCGAAGACGCGTTTCAAACGCATGAAGCTCGAACTGATCAAGTCGATCCAGGGAATGGGCCCGGAATCCGAGTTCTACCTCATTTTCTTCAATGACTTCGCGATCCCCATGCCATCGCCTGTTCCCGTTCAGGCGGCCGAGCAACCTAAGCTGAAGTACCTTTACTGGATGAAAGACATGAAGGCCGAAGGGAATACCGAACCAGGAATCGCTCTCCAGCATGGACTAAGACTTCAACCGGACATCCTGTACTTTTTAACCGATGGCAGTTTCACTTATCGAGTTGAGCAGGACCTGTTGAGCCTGAACTCGGGGAAAACCGAAATCCACACCCTCGCCTTCGATGCCCCCTTTAACGACAACATGCGCCGTGCGTACAGCAGATTGCTGGATGACGACCGAACTGGTGCCCGCGAAACGGCCGGTTCACGGAGCGACTACCGAAAACTGGTGCAAGCATTCAGCTCGCATCAGTTCATGAAACAAATGGCCAAACGCCACGGCGGACGCTTCCGGCTGATCCCGTACGACGGCTGATCCCGTACGACAGCTGAACGAAACGTTTGC
This sequence comes from uncultured Planctomyces sp., assembly GCA_937904325.1. Lineage (GTDB taxonomy): Bacteria > Planctomycetota > Planctomycetia > Planctomycetales > Planctomycetaceae > JABMPE01. Next base: position 25,087 of record CALGTK010000102.1, on the reverse strand, counting down.
AGCTTTCGTCCAGCGCTCGAAAACAAGGTGCATCAGGACACCCCGACCTACTGAGCAACTCAGTTTTTACCGTCCCGGTCGGCGATCACGGTCAGATGCTGCTCGACCGACTCCGCCAATGCCTGCACGTTGTAGCCGCCTTCAAGCAAACTGACGCATCGTCCATCGCAGTATTCGTCGGCAACGTCCAGAACGAGACTCGTTAGCGCAGCAAAGTCCTCAGTTTCCAGATCCAGCGAGCCAATCGGATCCAGGCGGTGAGCGTCGAACCCCGCGCTGATAATGACAAGTTCTGGCCGACAGCGTTTCGCACAGTCAGCGAGGAGTTGCTCGAATTCTGTGAGGTACTGGCGTCTGGCCGTTCCGTATTCAACCGGTAGATTGAAGACAGTGCCGAGCCCCTGGCCTGTTCCGGTTTCTTCCCGCGTGCCACTGCCTGGATAAAACGGAAACCGATGCGTCGAAAGAAAATAGATTTCGGCATCGTCGTAGAAGATGTCCTGAGTTCCGTTTCCGTGATGGACATCCCAATCGACGACCAGGACGCGGGAAAGCTTGTGCTCAGCAATGGCCTGCCGCGCCGCTACAGCCGCATTGTTGAACAGACAGAACCCCATCGGATCATCGGCCAACGCGTGATGTCCCGGCGGACGTGTCAGACAGCAGGCTCGAGTGTGCTCTTCCTGTAAGACGCGATCAACGGCGTCGCAGGCGGTCCCTGATGCCCGTAGCGCGACATCAAACGACTTCCGACTAACAACTGTGTCCGTTTCAATCCTGCCGCCGCCCTGCTCTGCAAACTCACGCACTCGTTCGATGTTTCCCACCGAGTGGACTCGGGAGAGCTGCTCGATCGTCGCCGGCACGATCTTCCCTGTCTCAAATCGAGTGGGCAGTTTCACCGCATTCAGATGAGCAGTCACAGACTGCAGTCTTTCCGGCGACTCAGGATGCCTGCCCGTTTCGTGCTGCAGAAAGACTGGATCGGTGTAGAGAAGTGCCATGCGAGAAGTCCCTCAAGCTGAGTTGGCCAAACACTCAAACCTTCACTTCGGATCGTAGCTTGCAGCGCAGCAAAGTCTCCACGAAAAAAGACACTGGCCAAGCTGACCAGTGCCTTTGATATTTATCCCGGAAAAGGCCTTAACTATGCCTTCTTTGCTCGCGACGCTTTCGGCGGCGAAACCAGACCAAGAGACGTTCCCGACTTCTTGGCATATCTTTCCTTGCTGCCGTCGTCGAGGTAGCGGAAACCGACTCGCGTTGGTTTGTCGGTGTCTGGGTCAATCAAAGCGACCTTGCAAACGCGCATCGGCACTTCGATGTCCAGACGACCGCCTTGCGGGCTCTGCGGATGCCCTTTCTTGATGTGCTTACGAGCAACGTTGATACCCTGAATAGTCACCGTGCTCTTCTTAAGGTTAACGGCAGTCACCTGACCACGTTTGCCTTTGTCCTCGCCAACGAGAACCTGAACCGTATCTCCATTGCGAATGTACATCTTCAACGCTCTCCTCAAACCGGAAATCGGTTCGAATCTGTTATTCAGTGTCTGAAACGACGCTAATCTCGGATTTTCGTCGGCAAAAGCGCAGGAAAGATAGCCAGATTTATGACAGGAAACAACAGACCGCCATGACCTTCCGACGCCTTATTTCGCATCTTTCTTCGGTTCTGCGGGCTTGGTATCTGCTGGTTTCTTCTCGGCAGCGGCTTCTTTCTTTTCTTCGGCAGGCTTCTTCCCGGCTGGTTTTGCGTCAGCTGCCTTTTTGTCGGCTTCAGCCTTCGCTTTGGCAGCATCCGCCGCCTTCTTCGCTTCGTCAGCCTTCTTTTTTTCGGCTTCGGCTTTTTTCTTTTCGGCTTCAGCCTTCTTTTTGGCTTCTTCTTCTTTCTTCTTCTTAGCGTCCTCTGCGGCTTTCTTCTTCGCTTCCTCGGCTTTTCGCTTGTCTTCTTCAACCTTACGGATGGCTTCTTCCTCAGCCCGTTTCTTATCGACAACCAGGTCCGGGATGATCTTCAGGTCAGGCCGGGCTTTCTTCAGCTTCGCAACACCTGCGATGTCGACCTTCGTCTGCCAGATGAAGATCTTCTTGAGATTCTTCATCGGGACAATGGTATCGAGGCCTGCGTTCGTCACTCCAGTTCCGTAGACATTAAGATACTCCAGGTTCTCAAGCTTAGTCAGGTGCTTCAGAGCGGCATCTGTGACCTTTGTCTTTTCAAGATGCAGTTTCACCAGACCAGTCGTTCCAGCGAGCTGGGCAACCCCTTTGTCGTCGACTTCCGTTCCTCGCAGATTCAGCGAGTAAACGCACTTCAGGCCCTTGAGGGGAGCAACGTGGTCATTGCCGATTTTCCCATCGGAAAGGTGATAGGCTACTTCGACGCGATTGTCGTTCTGAGCAACCTGCAGCGTCATTGCCCCAAGTTCTCGTAGCTTTGTCAAAGCAGCGTTATCCGCATCGGTAAGCTTGATCTTGACGCCCTGTGGCTCTTTGGCGTCCTCTGCCTGAGCAGTGACCAAAGCAAACGGGGCAAGAGAAATCTGCAATACCGCAAACGCACCAAGTGTCAAAAGAAATCGCATCGCTGCCTCCTTCGTGCTGAGTTGCTCAACCTGGAATGACTGAGGTGGGAACCTTTTCGTGTGGAATCTTCAAAAAGTCGATCCCGCGGAGAAATGATTCTATTCAGCCAACGCAGTATGTTGAAGCAACTCGACGTTTCGGCAGTCCCGACGACGCGGCGCCGCCGCTTTATTCCCAACGGAAGAGCCGTCCGCGTCGCCTGCCGTTTCGAAAACAGCACACGGATCCCCGTCAATAATTACTGGTCAAAAGTTCACACACCAAGCTGCTATGAGTGCACCTTAGAACGAATTTAACTGGTCCAGGATGGCCGTATCCAGAACGAACGCGTTGTCGATCTCGGTAACCGAATCGAACGTGTCACCCGCGTTCGGAGTATCATCTGCAGTTCCGGCCAGCCCGGTTTCACCAACCTGGACATCTCCTGATGATCCCTGACCGCGAATGTCGTCCGCCCCGGTCCCGCCAAGAAGGGTATCGGCGTCAGAACCACCAAGCAGCACGTCGTTATCCGAACCACCCAACAGCACGTCATTGCCGCGGTTACCGTTGACCAGGTCGTTTCCATTTCCGCCGTCGATCGTATCGTTGTGATCGCCGCCGACCAGCGAGTCATTTCCGTCGCCGCCTTTGATAACGTCGAAGCCGCGTTCGCCAATGATCGTGTCGTCGTTGTCACCGCCATCGATCGAATCATCATCCCGGCCACCAGCAATGCTGTCGTTTCCGGCGTCTCCGTACAGGAGATCGTTTCCGTCTTCGCCGTTGATCAAATCATTGCCGTCGCCGCCGCGAACTGAATCGTCGCCGTCTCCGGCGTTCAAGGTGTCGATTTCTGAACCACCAGAAATCGTATCATTCTCGGTCCCGCCGTTGATCAGGTCGGCTCCGGCATCTCCGTTGAGGATGTCAGCACCGGCACCGCCGGTCAAAGTGTCTTCTCCTGCTCCGCCATCGATCGAGTCATCGCCCGACGCACCGTTCAGATTGTCTTCACCAGCTGAACCTTTCAGCGTGTCGTTACCAGTGCCGGCAGTGACGATGAATGCCTTGCCAGCATCAGTGTTGAGTGAGGCATCAAGCGAGTTGTTGCCATTTCCAAAGTCGACAACAAAGGCTGCGTTACCATCTGAACCGAGCAGATCGCCGATGACATTGATCGTGTCGTTACCATCCAGCGTGTTAATCTCGATTGTTTCTGTTCGCTTGAAGTTAACTCCGTATGTAACCCCCGAAGTCTTACGAAGTTGATTGAAATTGGCGGATCGATCCAGAGTAAAGACATCATCGATCGCTTCGCCCGTCAATCGAATCGTGTCAAACGATGAGCCCTGGCCGTCCAGATTGTCGATCCCTTGACCACCAGTCAGTGTGTCCGGACCGGAACCACCGAAAGCTGTATCGTCATCGGCTCCGCCATCGAGATCGTCCCGGCCACTGTTGCCATTCAGATTGTCGATACCAGCTCCGCCACGAATCATGTCGCTACCGGTTCCGCCGATCAGCGTATCGTCACCGTCGTCGCCGTTCAGCGTGTCATCCTGACCTTCACCCACCAGGCGATCGTTACCGATACCACCGTTAACCGAATCCGCTCCAGCACCAGCAAGAACAGTGTCGTTATCGTCGCCACCGTCGATGACGTCGCCGCCAGTTCCACCATCGATACTGTCCAGGCCGGTCCCGCCGTTAAGCGTGTCGTTGCCACCGTTCCCGGCCAGCGTGTCGTTGGCTGAGCCACCGTCAAGGCTGTCGCCGCCAGCTCCACCAAGCATCGAATCGTTGCCCAGACCACCAGTCAGGGTGTCGTTACCAGCCCCACCGTTGATGAAGTCGGAACCATCGCTGCCAACCAGCGTGTCATCTCCGCCTTCACCGTTGATCGTAACGTTCCCGAGAGTGTAACCACTCGCGTCAATGCTCGAGCTTAGATCACCACCAGTCAGAATAAACGCTTCGACACCAGTAATAGAGTCACTGAGTCCGCCAACGATCAAAGTCGTATCGGTCAGGACAATCGACTCTGCATCGACAGCAACTTCGGACACCTGGTCATCGCCCGTGCCGCCCACAAGGATGTCAGTCCCGCCGCCGCCTGACAGTGTGTCATTGTCAGAACCACCGTCGACTGAGTCATCACCGTCACCGCCGGCAACAATGTCAGTCCCACTTCCACCAAGGACGGTGTCGTTGTCTGCTCCCCCGTCAACAGTGTCAGCGTCTCCACCGCCATCGAGCGAGTCCTGACCAGTACCGCCGGCAATGTTGTCTCCACCGTCGCCGCCAGTGATCGTGTCGTTGCCGGCTCCGCCGTCCAGACTATCTGTCCCGGTACCGCCGTCGATACTGTCATTGCCGTCTTCGCCCAGAATTGTGTCGTCCTCAGTGCCGCCGATCAGCGTGTCCCCCTCGGAACCACCTTCGATCGAGTCGTTGCCTGCTCCACCATCGATTGAGTCAGTACCTGCACCACCTTTCACGGTGTCATTATCGGCTCCACCGGCAAGTGAGTCGTTTCCTGTCCCGCCATCGAGGCTGTCGTTTCCTGTTCCGCCGTCGATCGTATCGTTCAGCGTTCCACCGAGGAGTGTATCTGCACCATCACCACCGACGATTGACAGGGCGATGTTGGTTGCTGTTGCGGTGAGGCTGTCATCGCCGTCTTCAGCATCGATTGTGAACGACGCACCGAAGCCAGCATCCAGCGCACCCACAGTGATGGTGTTGTTGCCGTTGCCAGCATTTAAAGTCAGCGTCGAAGTCGGGTTAGTAAACTCGACGCTTTCAAACGCGCTGGTCCCGTTGTCGCTGATAATGGTGTGACCACCAGCATTGGCAACGTCGATAACGTGGTCACCGGGGTTGGCGACAGAGTTGATCGTGAACGTTCGATCAACTGCAGCAACCGTATCGAGCACTGGTTCTAGTTCTACATAGGTAATCGTTCGAGTCAGCGGCGTCATCGCATCGCCATCGGCAATCAGAACCGTTCCGGAATCAACAGTAGTCGACGTGTAAACGACACTGTCGAATGTGAAGGTGGCGGAACCATCGACGATTTCCAGAGAGTCGCCTGAAGTTTCGTCACCACCATCGATTATCAGCCCGCCATCAGGAATCGGGTTGCCGTGCACGAAATCAACGATGAATCGGTCATTCTGCGTGCCCGGGTCTCCGTTCACAGTTTCGTTATTCGCTGTCAGAGCAAAGTTTCGAACAAACAACGGATTAAACATTCCGTCATCCGTCCCGTCACGAAGCAACTCGCCTTGAGTCCCCGCACCAGTCACACGAATCACCCAGACAGTCGGTGGCAGCTCATCGTCCGTGATGCTTGCAGTCCCAGCCGTGCCCAGCGTCCCTGAAGTCGTCACTCCGTTGCGAGTGACCGTTCCGGCGACATATTCAAGGTTGAACGTTTCAGGAGTACCCGTCACTCCACCTTCAAAGTCAGTGTCACCAATGATTGTGACACTCTGAGTGACCGACGTCATGCCTGCCGGAATCGTCACCGTCGTCGGTGGCAGTGCGATGTAGTCAGAACCACCTGTCGCCGTGCCATCAACAGTCTGGACATCTACCGTCACGTCAAACGCATTTGGCGTGGTTAGCCCGACCGTGAAGTTGACTGTGTTGTTCGAACCGGTCAGTTCAGTAATCGAAGGGCTACTGATATTTGCCAGGGCGATATCGTCGTTCTGAATTGTTCCTGTCGCCTGAGTATCCGGAAGCTGAACTGAACCAGAGGTAAGAGTCAGATTTGCCACGAACGTTTCGGCATCCTCAACGGTGGTGTCGCCATTGACAGCTACCGTAAACGATTTCGATGTTTCGCCCGGTGCAAACGTCAAGGTTCCGTTTGTCTCAATGTAGTCACCGCCGACGGCAGATAGTCCCGGCGTCGCTGTCCCCGCGACAGTCTGATACCCCAGCGAGATCGATTCGCTCGTAGCGTTCGAAAGCACAACATTGAAGGTCGCCGTCGCGCTTCCCGAGTCACCTTCCGTAACCGCAACGTCGGCAAAAGTCACGATGGCATCGTCGTTCAGAATTGTGCCAACGCCCTGAGCATCAGCGAGAACGGCATTGATCGGGCTGAACAGCTGAACGATGAACTCTTCGTTTGACTCGGTCGTTGTGTCACCGTTGACTTCGACCGTGATCGTTTTTGAAAGTTCGCCCGGAGCGAAGACAAGCGTGCCAGCCGTTATCAGGAAATCGCTGCCCTGCGTCGCCGTCCCCTGAATGGTTCCGTAATTCACGGTGATCGGCTCAGCGGTTGCCGTATCCAGAACGACAGAGAAGATGAATTCGGTCGAACCACTGTTACCTTCGACTGCCGTCACATCCGTGATTCGAATTGAATTCTGCTGGACTTCGAACGCTCCGATGTCAGCCGTATTATCGGTTGGACGCTGTCCATTACGTTGATCGTTTGGTTCGCCACCGGAATTGTCACCTGCATCAATCGCCGGGCTTCCCGGCAACAATTCGTGAGTCTCCGTCGTCCCGCCGTTAATGGCAAGTGCTCCAAACACGGGATCGAGCGGGCTCAATTCCGAACCAACCTGGTCACCGCGGAACCCGTTAATGAATCCGGACGAGGTGCCACTGTCGCCAATGAAGTTCGTATTGAGTGACGTAAATGCACCACGAACATCATTGTCCGCATTCAGTGCCGTGGCATTTGCATTGCTGGCGACATTCGACGCGACGATTGAGTTTCGAAGCTGAGCCGTACTTCCAGACGTATTGACGATCCCGCCACCTTCCAGGTCCGACGTGTTATTCACAATCGTTGAATTGGAAATGGTCAAAAGTCCAACGCCCGGCGACTGGCTGGTCACTGGAGCATCTCGAAGGCCAAGTGCGCCAACAAGCTGCTGGACATGCATCTGCGTTGCATTGCCGTTTTGTGCGTTCTGTCCAGAGAATGCAAATTCTCGAGTGAGGATCCTCGCCTGATTCGGGGTATCAATCGCTCCCGTTCCCATGACAGGGCCAGCGCCCGTGGGCGTTACCGCGCCCGCAGTATTAAGGTGCAGTAATGACACCGCATGTCCAATTTCGTGTGACGTTGTTCCTGCAATCGCATTCGCGGTGAAGAATAGATCACCCGACGTCAGAGCATTGGACGGTGTCAAACCACCAAGGCCTTGAACGTTGTCGGAATAAGTCGCCCCCACCGCATCGCCACTATTAAACCCTCCATTGGGGTTTCCGGCCGAATTCCTGATCGAACTGACAAAAGCAGTCCCAAGCGGAGCGGTACCGTCGATGTCGGACCCAATCGTCACGTAGTAGAATTCGGTCGCCCCGTTCGATGGAGCAGTACCAACGTCGCCGATCACAAATTCAATGTCAAGTTGCATGTCCTGCGGAATTGGGCTTCGACCGTCGATATCCGTCGTCGGAATCGCCAGATAATGTTGATTTACAGTGTCAAGAATCGCCTGAGTCACGGTGTCGAATTGACTTGCCTGGAAACCGAAGGGAGTGACATCAAAAACCCCTTGATTTCTGCCCAGTGCATCCACAAATGGCAACTGATCGGCTTCAATAAAATCGAGAACGACTGTTAACGAAGCCTGAGCAACTGTGGACGTTGTCTGCTGGGAAACACCCGTGTTATAGATGGCTCCGCCTTCGCTGCCCGTACTGTTTCCGGACACTGTCGAATTATCGATTGTCAGGCGATCTGAGTTAAAGACAGCCCCGCCCAGTGCACCAGCTTCGTTATTTGAAAGCGTCGAGCCGGTAACTGTTACTGAGGAGAATGTCCCGGTCGTGGTGCCTTCGTTGTAGATCGCACCACCGTTGACCTCAGCAACATTGCGGTCGAGCGTTGACTGCGTGACCGTCGCAGTTTCTGTGTTGTAGATACCGCCGCCTCGAACTCCAGCCACATTGGAAGACACCGTGCTCGACAAGACGAATAGTTGATCGTCGTTATAGATTCCGCCGCCATTCAACAATGCCTCGTTGTTCACGACGTTGGCATTCGTCAGATTCACGGTGGCTGTGCCAACATAGGTGACCGTCGCGTCGTCCAGATGAGAATTCGCCTGCGTCCCATTGACACCTCGTGTCACCGTAAATGTGCTGCCAGAAACTGAATCGACTCGCAATTCCTCAGCATCAATTATGATGTTAAAGCCGGCCTGGCGAGGAAATTCTGTCACGTCGGACACAGTGATCGTGGTATCACCGGCGAGAATCTCCCCATCCAGCACACCTTGAGTGATGTGGTTGTAGATACCACCACCCAGGCGAGCTGAACTGCTGGTGACGGTTACATTCTGAAGGTTCAATACGCCCTGATTAAGAATCGCACCGCCGTGATCAGCGTTTCCGTTAATCACAGTAACACCCATCAGATTCAGCGACGCTCCTGCAATCACATGGATTGCTCGGTCGAGACCCGCGGCATCAATGATTGTGGACCCATCGCCTGCCCCAATAATCGTCAGCGTCTCAGTGACGTCGAGGTCACCTGTACGAGTATCGTTCTCGTCCTGCCCGGCGATGGTCAGCCTGTAAGTCCCGGGTAGAAGCACGATGGAGTCTGCTCCCGGTTGAGCATTCGCTTCCATAATCGCTGCACGCAACGTGCTGTTGCCGGCCAAATCCGCACTGGAACGATCGCCAGGATTGACATCGACAGTGTCAAGAAAGCTGTTAACCGTGAGGCCGGATTCGAACGACCCAATATCGACGGTCGAAGTACCGTCTCCGTCACCGTCAAACCGGCGATCGAAGCCACGCTGATCATTCGCCGTAACCCCGACATTGTTTCCCGCGTCTCGAGCAGGACTTCCGAACAACAACGCATGCGTCAATGTCGCCCCACCGTTGTCCTGCAGGGGACTGATCAGCGGATCAATCTCCGTTCCAGTCGCTCCAACAAGGTTACCACTGACTCCGTTTATAAATGCGGTGACAGATCCACCATCGCCAATCAGGTTATTGCCTTGACTGACGAACCCACTGCCATCGACATCAGCTCCTGTCGCCCCCGTATTTCTGGCAACGATGGTGTTCTTCAACCTTGCTGGGCCAAAGACACTCGAATTAAACACGCCACCGCCATTAGCAGCGGCAGAGTTATTCACGATTGTGACATTCAAGTACGTTGAATCAGCACCGTTATCGATACCACCGCCGTTGGCAGATGCCAGGTTACCCGACACGGTGCTGTTTGTTGCCTGAATTGCCCCTGGAGCGCCGATACCCCCGCCATTTGCAGCAGAGTTATTTGAGATCGTGCCTTCGGTAATCGTCGCAGTCACCGTCGAATCATGGAATAATCCGCCACCGCGACTACCGGCAGTATTACCATCCAGCGTGCTTAATCCGAAAGTCAGGCGTCCAGAACCAGTATTAGCAATTCCGCCGCCATCGGCACCAGCCGTATTATTGCTGATCGTTGTAGCTGCGAGAGTCACATTACCTGCGGATTCGTTGTGGATCGCACCACCACTGCCGACGGCCATGTTGGTGGACAATGTGGATGTGCCGATCGAAACAACGCTCGAGTTTGCAATCGCCGCTCCGTCACCATCAGCGGTATTACTCGCGACGGTCGAGTTCGAAATTGTCAAAGAACCGTCGTTTGCAAAGGCTCCCCCGTCACCCCCGGATCGGTTACCAGAAACGCTCGTTCCATCGACCGTCGTCACCGCACTGGAGGTTGCCAGGAGCCCACCTCCGTCACCAGACGAGACATTGGCGATCAATGACCCACCTGAGATGACGACCTGACCGTCTTCGTTGTAGATGCCGCCACCGTCAGCGGCTGTGTTGGCAGAGAACCGAGTATTATTGAGATTCGCAACGGCAACGATCTCACTGAATAAGCCACCGCCGTTACGGGCGGCGATATTTCCGCTCAGAGTTGCATCGGTAATCGATGCCGTCGCGCTGTCGTTATTGTAGACGCCACCGCCATCGCGGCCGGCACTGTTTGAAACAAGAGTAGACCCGAGAACGTTCAAAGTCGCAGTCCGGTCGTTATAGACACCACCACCGTCTGTCACCGCAACATTGCTCGTCACTGAGCTTCCCGTAAGTACGACGGTGCCTCCATCATTAAAGACGCCTGCACCGAAATCGGCGTTGTTTGTGACAACTGTCGAATTAATCAATGACATATCGACAACAGAAACTGTTGCTCCGGCCGAGTGCACCGTCGCCGTAGAACCATTCACCGCACGCGTAACACTGAAGGCGGCTCCATTGATCGCCTCAACTCGCATCTGCTCATTGCCGACGAGAATTAAAAAACCAGGTTGAGCAGGATAGGCTGCAGCATTACTTACCGTAAGTGCTGCGTCAGTCGCAGTGATGTTGCCGGAAAGTGTGCTGGCGACTCCTGTGGCCGCCGTATAAATCGCCCCGCCATTGGCATCTGTAGAGTTGCCGGTCAATGTCGAATCGGCCACTGCAAGCGTTCCAAGACTTCGCACACCGCCACCATCGTTACCACCAACAGTCTGGCCCCCCGTAACCGTCACATTCTGAAGCGTCAGTGATGTGCCACTGAAGACGTCGAAAACGCGGTCGATCTGGTTGGCATCAATAATCGATGTCGACTCGGAGTTTCCAATAATCACCAGATCGCCCGAAGTGATATCCAGGTCTCCGAATGAGGCTGCGTCGTCTGGTGAAACGCTCGCAAATGTGTCGCCCGTTGCCCAGAAGTCTTCCGCCACGTCGCCTGCACCGAGTGTCGCATCGAGTGGTGATCCAGCGAGATCAACAACCAGACCATCAGTCCTCACAACGAAACGGTATTCACCATCACCGGCTGTCACTGTTGAAAGATCAACGGTGTACTGCGAATCGGTAACCTGCGTCACTGTCAGGCCGCTGATATCAATCTGCGTTGCAGCCGCGCCCGTTCCAAACCCATCAATATCGCGAAACAGATCAAAGTCTGTGTCGGCGTTTGTGAGCTCAACTCCCGTAACATCTTCCGTGAAGTCAATGGTGGTGACTCCGACGGCCCCAATTCGCGGATCAGGACTGATGTCGACGATGTCAGCTGACGGAGGCGTCGTGTCCGGCTGAATGAGCCAGGTAGTCGATAGCGGGGCCCCCGTAAACGCATTGGCAGAAAAGTCAAAAATCGTGGTCGCCGTACCATCGAATGTCAAAGAGTACTCGCCAGGATCAGTCAGCCCCGTAAAGTCCAGAACAGTCGTCAGGTCGAGTACGTACTCACTGGCGGTGATCTGCTGAACTGCAACGGCGTTCAAAGCAACGACCTGCGGTACGTTCGGACCAGCACTGCCATCGTCATCATAAGTCAGTGCAAAGTTTGTCGGATTAGAACTCAGGTCGACGCCAAACACTGACTCTGAGAACGTCAAAGTGACGGCTCCCGGATTCGTTGTTCGCGGAGTCGTAACCTGACTGAGCATCGCCGTCGGTGCAAAGACGTCCGCACCACGAACGAACGTATCAAACGAGCCAATATTAACTGCTGGAGCTAATGGATCATCAGCGAGCGTATTCGGCGCCAGTGCAAAGTCGGTAATCCCCGTCGTCAGAAGACGCAAATCATACAGACCGTCCTGAGCCAGCAACGCTGTCAGTCCTTCAATAACATATTGTGTATCTGAATCCTGGCGAACAGTGATGCCTGTCAGGGGAACTGCAACTGATCCAGTTCCATCGTCGAAGGTTAACGTAAAGTTTACAGAAGCATCTGCAAGATTGATCCCTTGAACAGGCTCTGAAAAGTTAACGACTATCTCATCGACAGGATCAAGCAGTGTAGACTGTGCACTGAGCGGATCAGGTGTCACGTCGACTATATCAGCCGTGGGTGGAGTCGTATCAATTTCGGTCAGGCTCAACTCATGGCTTCCATCGCCAAGTTGAATTGTGTTTGTGCCCGGCAGAGCATTCGCTTCCATAATCGCTGCGCGCAAGGTCCGACGTCCGAATGAGTCAGCGACGATACCGTCGCCAGGGTTAATGTCGATCGAATCGGCCGTCGAGTTAACAAAGAACCCTCCAAACTCCACCGCTCCGATATCAACACCGTTCAGATCACGTGTAATCCCCCTTTGATCGCGAACAGAACTCGTCAGTCCGCCAGCGTCAACAACAGGACTGCCAAGCAGTGGATTGTGAGTCAGTGTCGTGCCGCCATTGTCGGCCAACGGTCCCAGGAGCGGGTCAATTGGCGTTACGCCCGTTCCGACAACATCTCCATTTGCATTCGGATTGCCGACAGGAAATGCGGCAGTCGCGCCCGTGTTGTCTCCAATCAGGTTGTTCCCTGCGCTACCAAGTGAAGCCCCTGCAGTCGCATCAAAGATGTCAACCGTCGCCGTGGTCGATGCATTGTCAGCCACAAGCGTGTTTCGCAGTTCGATCAACCCGCCAGCAACTGCGATCCCCCCCCCCTCGGCAGCAGCTTCGTTGTTTGAAACCGTTACGTTGGTCAAAGTGCCTCGACCAACAGTGAAGAGCCCGGCTCCCTGAGACGTTGTTGAAACGTTGCCGGAAATCGTACTGTTTGAAGCTGTCAACGTTCCAGCAGTCAGATTGATGATGCCTCCACCGCCAAGAACGGCAGTGTTGCGAAGATCTGGTACCAAAGCATCAGCCGGATCGTGCTCGCCACCGATCGTACTTTCAACAACGGTCAACTGGCCAGAGTTTCGGATACCGCCCCCCGTACGAGCCGCAGAGTTATCAGACACCGTCACACGAGTCAGCGTCAAATTACCAGTATTGTTAATCCCTCCCGCGTCATCCTGGGACACGTTGCCGGTGATTACGCTATCGGTAATCGAGACCGTACCGCCGTCATTCCTGACTCCACCGCCGTCTTCACTGCCGGTCACCAGGCCACCGGTAATCGTTACACCTTCGATATCGAAGGTTGCCCCGGCAAAGACATGAAAGACCCTTTCGAGCGAGGCGGCGTCAATGGTCGTCACATCCGCACCCGCACCGCGAATCGTCAGCCGACTTCCAACGTCCCTCACATCCAGGTCACCAGAGACACTGAAGTCTTCACCAACGCCACCAATCGACAGTGTGTAGTCACCGGCGGGCAAATCGATCACGTCATCCCCTGCCAGAGCATTCGATTCCATAACGGCAGCACGCAGGGAGACATTCCCACTCGAGTCGGCAACAACACCATCACCAGGACTGACGTCAACGGTGTCGTTTGTTGTGTTAACGGTGATCGTTGTGATCGTAGCCCAACTCTCAATGGCATCACTGGTCATCGGATCGCCGGTAGAAAGCGCCGTAATCCCGGATGTTTCAGCAGTCAATGTCAGCGTGTAGACACCATCCGCACCGGTAGTTCTTGACAGATCCAGGAAATACGCATCCGGGCCGGCAGGACTCTGTTCCAGAGTAACGTTCCGGAGAGAAACCGGCTGAGCACCGGAGCCTGTGTCACGGGTCAAAGTGAAGTCCGTCAGATCGACTCCTTGAACTGGCTGACTGAACGTCACCGACAGAACCCCAACCGCTCGTAAACGTGGATCTGGAGTCACCGTTTCAATTGTTGCCGACGGGTCAATCGTCTGCACCACGAAGGTAATCTCATCAGCCACTCCTGCACCGAATGACTGTGCGAGAGAATTACCCGCAGCATCAACAATTGGCGAGCCAAGATCAGTCGTCACGACTCGAAGCGTGTAGGTGCCTTGTGTGACCGTGACGGTGCTCAGGTCAAGCTGGTACTCCGTTGCCGAACCAGGTGCTGGAGACACAACCAATCCGGAGATGTCCACCAGACCAGGACCACCACCTGTGTCCAGACTCAGTTCGATGTCATCAATGTTGACGCCGGAGACATCCTCGGAGAATCTCAGCGTGACTGTTCCCACTGCATTTGCGCGAGGGGTCAGAACATCAACAATATCCACAGTTGGATCGACGACGTCCACTCCTTTGAACCAGCCATCCAATGCTGCGGTGTCTGCCACTCCAAGCGTCCCGTCTACCGGAAGTGCATTTCCAGCAAAATCCTGAACTGGTGTAACACCGTCGTCAGTCCGAAGACGCAGTTCATATGTTGCGTCGTCGGTCGTCACTGTTGACAAGTCAAGTGTGTACCGAAGCGCTGTCTGCTGAATAACGGTCAGCCCCGAAATATCTACGGGTACCGAATCCTTCAGCAGCACAAAATCCGCTATATCAACACCAGTCACGCCTTCGCTGAAGATAATATTGACAGTTCCAACTTCGGTCTGCCGCGGGTCCGGTGCGATATCGATGATGTCAACAGTCGGGCTGGTATTGTCCAGCACCCAGATATCCGACGCGTCCGAAGCCAGTTCGATACCCGCGCCATCAACAATATCCGAATCCGACGCCACAAGAGTCACTCGATATGTGCCTTCAACATCAGTCAGGCCAGCCGCACTTAAATCGAGAGTAAACGAATCATCAAATCCCAGTACAGGAGTGTCGGCAACGATCGTGGCACCAGTCAGAACAATTTCAGTAAAGCCACTGCCTGTGTCACGTTCCAGCCGGAAGTCCCCCGTATCAAGCTGTGCAACTTCGACTTCTTTCGTAAACGTAATCTGTACGTTGTTGGCTGCGGTCGTTCGGGGATCTGGAGTAACCAGAACTGTTGCCGATGGCCCAATATTCTCGACAGTCCACGAATCAAGATTGATCAGAGAAGCTTGAATCGCGTTACCGGCAAGATCCTCAATCAGCGACCCTGCTCCCTGAATACTCAGAACATAATCACCGGCCGCACCAGTCGTCAGATTAAGATCAATTGTGTATCGAGACTGAGTGACCTGATTCAGAGTCAATCCATTCAGGGACACCGGATTGCCATCACGAGTCAGAACCAGATCTGTCAGGTTGAACCCGACAACCGGCTCCGTAAAGTCGATGGTCAGGATGCCGACGGCTGTACTGCGAGGGTCAGGAGTGACGTTGACCGAACCTGACACAACCGCCGGAGGAGTCACGTCAACAAAGAAAGTCTCTACCGCATCACCCACAGCAGCATTCGGAATTAACTGACGTTGAAGTGAGAAAGCCGGGTCCACAACACGAGGATTCGTCACCACAGCCGGTACCGGGAAAACTGAATCAATGATCGGCGAATCAGGCTCTTTAGCAATAAGCGTCCAGACAGTCGAAGTAACGTTCCGAATAGTGGCACCACCAGAGTGCGTTGCTGCTGACGTACCGTCCTGCGCCCTGACAACAGTCAGCATATCACCGTCCACCGCAAGCACGAGCATCCGCTCAGCGTCAATTTCAATAATATCTTCAGATCGATACTGGCTCCCATCGTCGCTCACAATTGTCGTCACACTGTCGTCAACGGCGTTCAACAGTGTCCCAACCACAGCCGTCGTCGCCAAAGTATTACCAGCTTGATCAACAACTCCACCGCTGTCTTTAAGCGAAAGCACATATCTGCCATCGACCGTAGTTACTTCGCCAAGATCAATCACAAACGTATCCGAGAAGACTCCGCCGCTGAATGGATCGGCAACCGGCGCACCAGAACCGTCAACGGTAGCAATAGGCCGGACAGCAAGACCCGCAATGCTGACAGCCTGCGGACCGTTTCCGTCACCTATATCTAATGTCAACCGAAAATCGGTATCAGCATTCAGGCTCGCTACACCAACAACCGGCTCCGAAAACTTAACTGTCACGATACCAACGTCGGACACGCGAGGATTCGGTGTTACGGCAAGAATTTCGGCTGTCGGGACTGTACCATCCTGTACCCACGTATCAAAAGCGTCTACTGCCAACTCTTCTCCATCCGAGTCAGCTGTAATCCCCGTCAAACGATTCAATGTAAACGTGTACTCGCCGTCGATCAGAACGCCAACCGCGTCCTCGACCACCGACGTAATATCAACTGAATAGTCCGTCCCACTGATCATCGTGACCGGAATCGGCAGACTGTTTGATGGATCAACCAGTGGAACGACCTGCGGTCCGTTGCCGTCACCAGCATCCCTTAAAAGTGTAAAATGAGTATCGGCGTTCACGAGATCAACACCGCTCACCGACTCATTGAACGACACTGGAATTACCAGTGGTGGATTCGTCGGTTGGTTTGAGCGGGGATCGGGAAAGACTGGGAATACCAACGGAGCTGGACCCGTCGTCACCATGACCCACTCGTCAGTCGCTTCAAACTGAAGAAGCGATCCTTGTTGATCAGTAATCCGACTCGAGTCGGTAGTAATCAGGCGCAATCGGTAAGTCGCGTCCTGACCAGTGAACGACGCAAGACTGGTCAATTCAAACGTTGTTGCAAAAGACCCAGTCGGATCCGGATCAATCGCACTGACGGAGGCGATACCTGTAAGCGACAACGGAACTGGACCACTGCCAATATCTCGCGTCAGTCGAAAATCTGAAACATTTACCTGAGTGATCCTCACTGGCTCACTGAAGACGACTCTGGCAGTGTTCAGTGCCGAGTTTCTGGGGTCCGGTGAAATGTCCACAATGTCCGCAACAGGGGCCGTATTCGCCCGGTTCCAGGCGATCGTTGCATCGGCCAGGATCGGACTGTTGGGATCATTTCGGGATGAGTTATCAATTCCATAAGGACGGCCAACTTCGTCGACAATTTCCGGGTCAAACCGCCAAATCCCATTAGAAGCGTTCGCCCCATCGCTCGCTGTTCCATTCAACTCAAACTCGAACTGATCGAGCACAGTAATAATAAACTTTTCGCCGTTCGGACGGGTGTCAGCCCCCATCGCATAATCATTCAGCACTTCGTCAATCGTAACTTCCATGCCGGTTGACAGACCGTGCGGCGACTGCGAACGGACAACGATTGGATTGCCGGCCACATTGGTCTGTGTTATTGGATCAACAGTAACATCTGCTCGTGGAGCAAGAAGGCTTAGCCGGTAGCTGCCAACCTCGTTGGTAATCCCCGTCAGATCAATTGTGTACTGAGAAGCACTAACCTGTGCGACGGCAAGATTCGAACCAAAGACCCCATTGGCATCCTGCAAGCCTGTTAAGTTAACTGCGACCGAACCATTCCCATCCCCAACATCTCTCGTCAGTATGAAGTCGGTAATGTCAACGCCTGTCACGTCCTCTGTGAAATTTATCGTTACTACACCAATTGGCTCCAAAAGACTTGTGGCAGAAGGAGCAATAATTTGAGCTTCCGGGAACGTGTTATCCACGATCAGCTCATATTGCCCCTCTTCCGTAGTAGCCGACGAAAGATCAAGGGTGTACTGTTGCGGGTTTATCTGAATCACGGAAATCGCACTGATATCAACCGGACGACCGTCGCGAGTCAGTCTGAAATCATCGATTCCAACATTTGTTACTGGTTCTGTGAAATTTACAGTAACAACCCCGGCATTTGAGCCAAGCGGATCCGGCGAGACATCAACAAGATCAGATAAAGCAAACGTTGGTGAAGCAGGTGCAATGAAACTGTGATCGATCGTGACCCATTCACCACCGGCGATATAAGCGTCGTCCAGGGCTCCTGCGATATCGAAAGTGTCCACGTCGATTACTGTTACTGTCGTTTGGCTTGTGTGTATTGCCTCTGCACCCGACACGCCATCAATACGGATCTGCCTGAACGCATCCAAACCGTGATTTGGCGAGGTAATCCGGATCCCACCCGCTGGACTCACCTGCACGTCCGTGATGACGCCATTCCGAGCATCCAACGGCACCCACGTTTCCCATGAGTGCGTGATCGTAAGCGTGTGAAAGTTATCGCCTCCATCAAATTCATTCTGTGGATTCGCTCCCGCAGTGTCGAATCCATGAGCTACCCGAAAAGTCGACGGACCAACACCTGGATACAGGAATGTTCCAGCTAAGTTATTGAGACTGGAGCTTGCCTGGGTGACAGTTCCACCAAAGAGATAGTCGGGACCGGCGTGCCCAGCCGTCCCTCTCAACGAAAACTGAGTGGGAGAGATGATATCAATGAAATAGCTCCCGTTGGCCGTATGGAGATGCGAGCCAACACCTGTCTGACCTCTAACTCCAGCAATCTGTACTGATTCGTTCGTGAATGCAAACGGTGAAAACAAGTTCGTATAGCCATGAGGTATTGCAGTGGTGACGATCAGATCTTCTGTGCCATCGACTGCCAGCACACCGTCTTGAACGTCAACAATATCTATGGCAGGGTCGGCTTCATTGACAGAGATGACGGGTTCCAACTGGGAACCGGCAAACCCATCGAAAAAACCAATTCCCTGTCCTGTCCTTGCTGGAATCTGAGTAATTGATCTGACACGGCCAGGATTTGACAGGTTTAGAAACGGCCCTCCAGCTGTTCCGTCTCCGTCGACCTGGCCATCTTCCTGAGAATTCGCAGCATCACGTGATTTAAAAGTACGATCAGCGCTATCGTATCCGACCAGTGTGTTAAAACTCACATCCAATCCATTACCGGAATTACCTTGAAAATCGAGGTTCAACCGTGAGAGCGGATCGGAAAGGTGATTTCCAACAGCGAAATTGGGCGAATTGTCTTCGCCGGCATCGTGCCATTGCCCTGTTGTGTGCCCCGGATCAATCGTGGACACGAATGGAATCACCTGGAAATCGTCGCCGAAGTTCCCTTCAAAAGAGTTTCCAACAACTCGTGCATTCGTTCGAGCAGAGATCGCCCCAAACAGCCCCAGTGAAGTGCTTGAAGAGCCATAAGGAGCACCGACACCAACCTCATCGCCTGGGTCATTGCTGAAATACGAACCCGACCCGCCATCGGCAGATCCGATACGCATCACAAGACCGCTGGCGGAAAATGTTGTCGTTTGGCCGTTGTCACTGATTGTGTTTGTATCAATCTGCAGAATTGCATTCGGCGAACTGAACAACGAACCATCGTTGCGCATGGTATTTGGATCACTGCTGATCTGGTTCTGATTCTGTGACTCAGCAGAATTGACGTAAAAGACACCTTCGTGGCCGTTACCAACAAATGTGTTCCGCCCTGATTCCAGCCCGTCACCGATCAAGTAATTTGAGTTAGAAGTGAATATGTCGACAGCGTAGTTCAGAATATCAAGCCCGCGTCCAGCATTACTCTGTACGTCATTTCCGAGCAAAGTTGTATGGATGGAGCCCGACAGCTCGATCCCGTCATTCTGGTTTCCAGCAACTTGATTATCACGGATCGTACTGAAAACGTTGGGAGTGAAGCCGGTCTCAGCATTGATGTCGATCCCCATCTGCGAGTTACCGGAGATCGTGTTTAAATCAACGACAATGCTCACCGTGTCCTGAGAGCCAATCGGGTCGAAGAACGGTGACACAAACAACCCGGACCCAATGATAGATGTGGCGCCGCCGTCAGAACTCCCGAAGGAAACATCGGTCCCGGCATCCTCACCGAGCCGCGGATTGCGGCCTCGACCGTTCCCGGATAGATCATTATTCGTAACAGTCAGGTTGCCGCCACGCAGCACCTGAATACCATGGTTCTGATTTTCTGTGATAACGTTCCCGAGGCTTCGACCTTCGGAATCAACTCCGACCTGGCCGATAACGACGGGTTCCTGATAGAAACCGAAGTGTCCTTGCAGATCGATACCGTCCCCATCGTTCATAGAGATCGTGTTGGACAAAATGCGACCTGTGATGTCTCGAAGATCGGTAGCACTGTCTTCGCGGCTCTCGTATCGAATCCCATCACCGTCATGGAACGTGATCGTATTTCGAACAATGTCGACAAGAACCTGGGAATCAGCTTCCGCTCGAATCAGGACACCTCGACCGTCGGCCAGCGCCCCCACATTTACGTTGCGATTCCCAATGATTGAATTATCCCGCACTTCGACATCCAGCACATCCTGACTGCCGTTCAATGAAATAATCTCGACGCCAGCACCGAACTCTTCGTTGACACCAGGATCAAGTTGTTCCTCAGTTGGATTCTCGGCATTGGCGTTGATTGTATTACCGGCAATCGTAATGGCTCGATTCTGGCCACTGACCGGATTCACCGTTCGTGCAATCCCATCATCTTCACGACGGATACGCACGCCATCGTTCTGATTCGCGACAATGATGTTATTCGTAATCTGAAGGTCTTCGACGGCGGTCTGTTCTTCAAAGAATACGTCAACGCCACGTCCTTCATTACTGGCAGAGACTGGAGTCGTAACTCCATCGTTGATCCCAGTCAGTGGAAGAATCGGAGTGCCGGTCGTATGAGCCTGCGTCGTGCCCCCAGCAAGTGTTAGCACATTCGTGACCGTACTGATCCCGGAAATGGTCACGATCTCTGAATCAATCCTGACTTGTTCGCCAGCGACAAAAACCGAGGCATCGTCGACTGCGAAGGCACTGCTGCCCAGTGGAACATCAGTGGTCAATGCTGCTGACGAGCGAGTTCCGATCAGGTTACCGTCGATGATTGATCGTCTAAGAATCGCATTTGCTTCATCGTCAATCTGAGTCCCGACGAGCTGAATCAGGATCGCGTGCGCTTCGGACTGCACGTCAATCGGAACACTGCCGTCTCCTGCCCGATTAAATAATGGGTCATCAGTACTGACGATCACATTATTACGGATATCGACCACACCTGCTGCCTGGTCCTGAAGTGTTACTGAGATGGCCCCTGTCAGGTTCCGATCAAACGTATTTCCGTCAGCAGTTGCACCACCGACATTGAGCACAAGGCCATCACCAGTCGCAGAATACACCTTTGTGTTCGTGTCATGAAATGCTGCTGCGGTCCCATTCACACCACGCAGAACATTCAGCGTGTTACCCGTAATTGAGGTAACAGTCAAAACTTCACCTTCGATCGCAACATCGAATGGAGTTTCAAAATCACCAAAAACACTGGCATCAACGATATTCAACGTTGTCGCCGTCCGACTGATTCCACCGCGAGCGATTTCAGTCTCAACTGCCCTTGTATCGGTGGCCGTCACATCGATCCCACCGCCCTCATTAAAGCGGAAAGTATTTGTTGTCAGATCCGCAACAAGCGAAGCACCCTGTGCAAGATCAGCGAAGACGCCAGCTCCAGCATTAGAGGTGAAAGCGTTACCCGAGATTGTTCGGGGAACTCCGGACGACGAAGTCGAAACCGATCGAAGCCGACTACCGGATGCATGACTCAGTGCAAGCGTACCACGTTCACCGCGTCGAACGGTTAACGTGTTACCGTTGACAGCCTCAACATACAGTTGCTCGTCTTCGATCAGGACAATCTGTTGGGGCTGAAACGAGCGTCCATCGAAAACCTGTAATGTCGTAGTGTCAGCACCTATAACCGAGGTAAGCGAAGTCTCAGCAAAGAACGAACTGAAGTCGAAGACCAGCGGGCCTCGGTTCTCAGCCTGAAAAGCTGCTGAAGCAGAACCTACAAATTTAAGTCCACTACCAAGCGTCGACTGAATCGTATTATTGGAAAAACCGCCGTAGACATTGCTGTCGACCGCGGTAAAGACAACTCCTTCACCGCCTGAAGCACTGGCACTTCCGTCAACAACGTTGCCATCAATAATAACATTGGTCAGCGTCGACTCGGTAAGATCAAAATTGATCGCATTGACCTGCGGACGATTCGCGTTAATTGTCTCGTTATCACGAATCTGCAGTCCGTCAATTGGTGTACGGTTCAACGACAGATCGATGCTGTCGATCCCGACGTTTTCCTGAACAGTCAGGCCCGGTGCACGCGCGTCTGTCAGAGAAATCGCGAGGCCATCCAGTCCGCTCGTCCCCGTGATATTGCTCTCGACGATCCGAACATTATTCAGATCTGTGGTTGCGGTGACCGTCCCCCCACCGGTGTAAGCACCCGCCGAGGAGCCGTCCGTGTTATCCAACTCGAATGTATTCTCATCGAGAACGGTGATGGTATCGCGAGTGTTTGCGGCTGTAAGGCCATTAACTCCCGTAATCCTGACTTCCGCTCCCGTCTGCAATCCGTGGTCCGGGACTGTGACAACGATAGGATCTGTCTGGGACGCACCGATCACCGCCTTCTGATTACCAACGGCTGTAATTGAAAGGCCATCAACAGTTGTCCCTGAGATCACAAGCTCATCAATGGATGCATTGCGGGAAATACTGGCAACGTCGATGGACACGCCGGCATCCAAACCACCGATCACCGTGGAATCAAAGAAGGTGAGGTCCTGCATCTGAACGTCGGTCAGATCAATGTCGACTCCACCACCGAAACCACTGAAGACCGTTGTGTCGTCGAAGGCGATTGCTTCCAGGTCGATATTATTCAACGTGAGATTAATGCCGCTGGTCTGATTGTCTCCCGTCGCCTGGTCTCCGAGTTGCACGCCCTGGAAGACAATTCGGTTGAGCACCAGATCAGACAGATTGACGTTGATACCTACTCCGCCAACGCCGGAAATCGTGGCATCGTCAAAGACGATCGAGTCGAACTCGGGCGTCCCGTCGCTATCGATATCGATCGTGCTGTTTGAGATGTTGATCGTGCCAGAGTTCGCATCGACGAACTGCTGGTCGACGACGAACGCTGTCAGCAGCATTCGATCTTCCAGTTGCTCGGTATTCCGACTGCGACGCCCAGCATCACCGTGCAGTGATTGAGTTTGCCAATCGAGCCCTCGACGGTTTCCCCGACGACGGTTCTGTAATGACTGACGAAAACTCCGAACCCACGATGTCAACAACATGCCTGATCTCCCGAATATTTCTCGGTTCTGTATGTCTCTTGGTGCGAGAGGCCGCTAAGCGGCCAATCAAAACAGCCCCTCACTTCAGCTCTGTCGTGAAACCTTCATGAGTTCACCTGCCGACATCCCTGCCCGGGCAGCCAATGCTGGTCGCGCAAATTCTGCGGTCGTTCCCAGTGAATTCACTTGAAGTGGCACGAACAATGCCAGTACCTCTTCTTCGCTATGACGCGTCGTAACCTCTTGATTCAAAATAACCTCGGCAAGCACTCGAAAGCGTGCCGCGACTTCCCTGCAACCATCAGCAAGCCCGACTGAAGCAGACCCATATCTCCGGCAAAACCATCGCCTCGTGACATTTCGAAAACTCAGCGACATTGTGTCTGCCCAGTCTCTAAGTACAAGTTGTATCAAGAGATACTGCCTCGGAATGCGCACGGAGACGTCGCTGTAACTCACTGTTCTTCTCATCTTGCCTTCATCTGTCGTGAGTACAAAAACTCCGAAAGCTTCCCCACAAGTTGGATTTGACGTCGCCCTGCAACTTCCGGTTCCCGTCAGTTCCCGGACCTACCCGATTCTGCCACTAGTCCCAACGACAAGGTCCTCAGTTAATGACGAAATGGCACGCTGCAGCCGAGCCGGAGGTTCTGCCGCCAGAAGATGCAGAATCTCCACACACTCTACACCTTCATCGGTGCAAGGAATGCCGGCACACAAGCAGTCCCGGTGGACCGCTAAAGTCCGACGGAAAGTTGTGCCGGCTGTAGGAGCAAATCTTGATGTTCAGCTCAATGACACCTGGCGACCATCGGTGAATATCTCCGCTGATCCGGAAATTCTCTTCAAGCCGCATAACTTCTCAGGTCGATACCAACAGAGAGACCCGGATTTCCGGCGGACTTTCGGGCTATTGCGCACGCAGATTTTCGGCTGAGTGTCCGCCTGTTCGATCTGGTCAGCGTACTCCACATACGCAGCATTAGATTCCGGCGAAGGAGCGGAAATGAAAAGCCTCGTTGCCCTGGCCTGTGGCCTGTTGATCATAACCGGCGACGCAAATGCGCAGGGGCAGTCGCTTCTGACAGGCCC
The DNA here is from genome assembly GCA_937904325.1 of uncultured Planctomyces sp. GTDB lineage: Bacteria > Planctomycetota > Planctomycetia > Planctomycetales > Planctomycetaceae > JABMPE01. The sequence continues at coordinate 753 of CALGTK010000102.1, read as the reverse complement.
GTCTTCTCCAGCTACTACCAACCTGCCCGAACCGATCTACACGAGCCGCAAGGCTTTCAGAATCCCTTACCAGTACGATCCGCAAGAGATCGCGCGTCTGGGATCCCAGGAAGTCAGGTTGTACGTTTCCCAGACTCGTGGCCAGAACTGGCAGGCAGCACAGAAAGTCAATCCCCAGATTGGTCGATTCGACTTCCAGGCCACCACAGACGGCGAGTACTGGTTCGCGGTCCAGACGGTCGATCGGAATAATCAACTGCACCCCGGCGGTTCAGTTTTTCAACCAGGTCTGATCGTGGTTGTCGACACAACAAAGCCGAGCCTGAAAATTGACCTTAAACAGGCAGAACCTGGCCGGGTCGCTTTACAGTGGTCGATTGAAGATGTCAGTGTCGACACTGCTTCTATCTTCCTCGAATTCACTCAGACCGGAATGACCGACTGGCAACAAATACCGGTTAAGCCTTCAGAGAGCGGTCAGACAAGCTGGGCCATTCCCAGCGGCGGACTCGTCGCAGTTCGTGGCCGGGCCAAAGATTCGGCAGGTAACGAGGCTCAGTCTCAGTACCAGATCGACATCAGCCCAACCGGAAGTCAACCGATTGCTCCATCAACGCCTCCCCCTGGAATTCCTGACTTCAACGCACCGATCGCCTCGCAGCAGAATCCTCTTTTGTCACAGACGCCGGGGCAGTTCGGTGTCCCATCAGGAAGTCAAAACCCCGCGACAACCGCAACGGGCACGAATCCGAT
>CALGTK010000101.1 GCA_937904325.1 uncultured Planctomyces sp. | reverse complement strand
TCATTGATGGCGGCAAAGGGCAACTCAACGCAGCCATGGATGCCATGCGGGCACTGAACATTGACCCGCCGTTTACAATTGGACTGGCGAAACGCGAGGAAGAAGTCTTTCTGCCCGGAATCTCCGAACCGAAAATTCTCAGCCGACACTCATTCGGCCTGAGGCTTCTGCAATACGTACGTGACGAAGCTCACCGTTTCGCTCAGCACTACCACCACATTCTCCGCAACAAATCAACTTTTGACGAATAGCGAATCAACGATGGCAGAAATTCTTGTCTCGGAAAACATCACCGGCGAAGCGATGACTCGCCTGGACGAAACTCACGATGTCGCCTTCGAACCCGATCTGTGGCAGAACGTCGAGGAACTGGCCAGGCAACTCCATACCGCGCGCGCGATCATCGTGCGAAATCAGACGAAGGTGACCCGAGAACTGATCAAAGCCGCACCCAATCTGCAAATCATCGCCCGGGCGGGCGCAGGTCTCGACAACATCGACACCGAAGCCGCCAGCGAAGCGGGAATCGTCGTAAGCTACACACCGAGCGAGAACTCAATCTCTGTGGCCGAACTGGTTCTCGGATTCATGCTGACAGCCGTCCGCCGAATCCCCACGGCCTGGCTGCACACTCGCAGCGGTGGTTGGAACCGTATGCAGTTTGTCGGCGGCGAACTGTTCGGCAAAACGCTCGGTATCGTCGGGCTGGGACGGATCGGGCGACTTGTCGCCGAACGGGCTCTGGCTTTCGGAATGACGATCATTGCCCATGACGAATTCATCGATCCAAGCTCACCCTTCGTCGCCGACCTCGGTGCCCGACTGACGTCGCTGGACGATCTATTGACGCAATCCGATTTTGTTTCAGTGCATGTTCCGCTGACACCAGACACACGGAACTGTTTTTCGAGTGAAGCTTTTCAGAAGATGAAATCGTCAGCCTGGTTCATGAACGCTTCTCGAGGCGAAGTCGTCGACGAGGCTGCGTTGCTGCAAGCGTTGAACGAAAAACAAATCGCCGGCGCCGCCCTCGATGTCCGCTCGAAGGAGCCACCCGAAGACAACGAGTTTGGAAAACTGGCCAACGTCATTCTGACACCTCACATCGGAGCATTCACGAACGAAGCTCAGGAACGAGTCGTCGCCGCCGTGTGCAGCGATGTCGTCGCAATCCTAGCCGGAAACTCAGCCGTCAACGCCTTCAACTTTGCGGAGCCGAAGCGATAAGCTGGGGGCGGCGTCCCAACTGACGTCATTGTTCACCATTTAAAACTTCGCTACCGATCTGCGACCATGAGGGAGCTTACAAGCCGAGAAGTCGCACGGATTCGCATGATGATAACGGATGGCTGCCATCCGAATGAATTCGTCAGCTATTTGAACAGTCTTGATTTCGCTGCACCCGAATCCGATGTCATTCTTCAAACCCCTGGGTATTTCGTTAATCGAAATCCGGGCGACAATTCGACAAAAGCGAAGGATTCGGTTCCTGGGACTTGTGATTTTCGTTGGGGCACTGAGTGTGAGTATTGTATTTTACAAGGTCGGAGGTGAACGGTTCACACTCGTTCCCACAGGAGCGATCCTGTACAGCCTTTTCATGACAGACACTGGACGATTCCTTCCGGCAAAGTGCGTACGGCCGGGGCGGAATCGGCATTGACGATCGGACAATTCTTACTTCGATGTAGCGAGTTTCTGTTCGACGTTGAGAATTTTTCGCGTGGCTTTACCGTCCTGAGCGAGCAATCGTTTTGATTCTTTAAGTAGAAAGTCTGGATCCATGAAGGGCTCATGACTGATGTCCTGCCATCGGACAAGACCGTCTTCATCAATCAGGAAGGTTCCGTGCAAGGCCTGCTGTTCGAAGTCGTCGTAAACTCGCCAGGCTTTGAAAACGTCCAGCTTTTCGTCAGACACCAGCGGAAACGGCATTCCACCTTTGTAATTATCGATCGACTGCTTGAGGTCCTTCTGCGAGTCCGTGCTGATGCCGACCAGCTCGAAGCCGGCTTCTGCATATTTCTGAGTTGCCGGGGCAAACTTCTGGAGCTGCTCGGCACAATGCAGGCAGCCGTACCCTAAATAGAAGATTACGACGACTGGCTTCCCTTGATAGCTTGCCAGCGAGAACGACTTTCCATTCGTGTCCTTAAGCACCCAATCTATTGCTGGCATCGGTTGCCACCGAAACGGTCCGAGTGAGTCCATTGCGGGACGATCACCAAAATCGTTCGGACGGTCTTTGTGAATTCTCCAGTCATCCGGATAGCCGAGAGCTTTAGCGATCGTAGTCAACCGGTCAAACACTGGAGAACCAAACTGTATATCGCCAGAGATTTTACGCAGTTCATCGAACGCTTTTCTGGCTTCGTCTTTCTTTTCATTCTGCCAGAGGATTTCAATTTTTCCCGCGAGAGGATGAACTCGCTTCTCACGACTCTTAAGGTACGACTCCAGAGTCTTCGCGGCGTCCTCTTTTTTGCCGATCGTGTTTTGAACTCTGGCCAGAACAAGTCCGTCGGCTCTGGCTTTCCTGAGTTGAGTTACGGCTACCTGCAAATCGTCCTTCGCAATTGCCTGGTGCCCTTCGATCGCTGCTACAGCCTGTTTGATCGGCGTACGTGGATCCGGTTTTGGTCGCGGTTTGGAAGGTGGTACTTCAGGCTTCGGTGGTGGCTCGGGGATGCGATCTTTCTCGGCTTTCAGTCGGCGTTTTTCAGCATCCGCCTTCTTTTTCTTCAATGCCTCAGCGGCTTTCTTCTTTGCTTCCGCTTCATTCTTCTGATGCTTTTTTTCCGCCTTTTGAAGTCGCTCATCCAGCAGCGACAGCACATTCTGAACTTCTTCATCGTCACCAAGCCGTGCCGCTGCGATACCGAAATATCTCAGTCGTTTGAGCTGTTCTTTGGCCACTTCAGTTTCTTCAAGATAAGGCTGTCTGCAGAGGCTCGCCAGAAGTTCCCATTGCTCATAACGAAACAGTTCGTCAAAGAGTCTCAGTCGACCGTAGTAAGCGCTGCCCCTCTTCGAAAAAGTATTGAATTTCGGGTGGCGTGGCAGCTCGGTCATGTTCATGGCAAGGTCGACCGCATCCCGCCATCGGCCGATATGCCCCATGTTTCGAATCAGCCATTCGTTGTTATGGGCGAAGTTGTGAATTTGATCGGGCATCACCCGGTCACGCATCATGTGGGAATGGTCAACCCGCGCAGACGCTTCCTGCTGCCATACGGCGTCCGAGTAGCGTTTCTCTCGCGAATAAATATGCCCGGGCATGTGCCACATATGAGCAATGCCTGACGCCGCGGCACCGCACTTAGCTGCGGAATTCAACGCCTTGGCCGAATCTTTGTAGTCCCACAGGTGAATGCGAAAATGGTGGACGGGATGCAGCGGCTCGATCTCCAGGACTTCATTCAGTGCTGCGTTGGCATCGTCGTAGGACAGCTTGAGGTCACTCCGATATCGATACATCGCGAATGCTCGAGCCGCTTTCACTTCGAGGTTGTCGGGAAACTCTTTCACCATTTTCTCAACTGAGGCAAAGTACGTTTTTGTTTTGTCGGATTTCTTCTTTGACTTACTGTTGAGATAAGCGTTCCACGCGTCGATCATCATGCCTTCGAGCTTGCCGGCGCTGCTCTTGCGTTTAACTGCTTCCTCCATGAATGACTTGGCGCGTTTCGCGTTTGAGCCATTGGCTCGTGCCATGCCCCAGTAGGCGATCGCGCAGTCAGGATCAAGCATCGCCGCCTGGCGGAAAGAACGTTCAGCTTCGAGATACCAGTATCCCCAAAGCTGACCCATGCCTTGCCGAACGAAGTCGGCAGTTTCCGGATTCTTTGTCGTGACGTCGAACTCGATCTTGCCGGTACCTTCCATCAGGTAGGCCTTCTGTCGAGGCCCTTCATTGAACGCCTCGCCATGAAACGAATGGCCCGCCAGGACGCCAGATTTCGACTCGTCGGCGTTCGGAATTTCAGGGTTCGATTCACTGGTGCTGGTTTCTTCAGCAGTTGCCAGTGTCGATCCAACCGACAATGAAAACGCGATCAACCACACATGGACATGTGCAACACTGGACTTCTTCACCGCTGACTCCTGAAACTTGTTGCCGATCGACTAAACGCTGGAACAGAACTTTCTGCTACAAATACACGACTCGGCCTGCTTTGAAAACTCCGCCCTGCATTACTGCAATGAATCGACTGCGGTCCTGCAGAATTGAGAGGTCAGCCACGACGTCTCCATCGACTACCAGAACGTCCGCCAGCTTGCCGGCAGCCAGCGTCCCGAATTCGTCGCTGCGGCCCAAAATCTCCGCGCCCGTCTTCGTGGCACACTTGATCACGTCGAGCGGTTTCAATCCGACGTACTTCACAAAGAAGTCAAGTTCCTTCGCATAGTCACCGTGAGGGTTCCAGGCAAAGCCATAGTCTCCTCCCATCCCGAGTCGGCCACCGGCTGCCAGAATCCGTCGAGCACTTTCGGATCCGCCTTCCAGGGTTTCCTGGTGACCATCGATCACCGCCTGTGACATACCGAATTCCGGGCCGCGTTCGATACTCATCTGCTCGAAGTACAAAGCGGGAACCACTGGGACGTCGCGTTCGAGCAGCAGATCAAGCGTTTCGTCGTCGATGAACGTGCCATGTTCGAGCGCGTCGTAGCCGGCCAGCAGCGCATTCTTGATACCTTCGGTGGCTCGGCAATGCCCGGTCACTTTCAGCTTGTGGTTGTGAGCGGTCTGCACGACGGCGTGCATTTCTTCGAACGTCATGCACAGCGTGTGATGATCGTTAGTGTCCGGAGCGGCAGCGTCGCCGGTTGGGTATGTCTTAACCCACTCCACACCGTCCTTCACCAGCTTGCGAACCGCCGCACGAGCTTCGTCAGCACCACTGACCAGCAGGATCAACCCTTCCATACCGATCTTGCGGAACTCCGGATTCCAGTCCATCAACCCGCCCGCTCCGCAGATTTCACGGCCACTCGCCGCCAGCCGCGGTCCCGGCACAAGATCATTCTCGATCGCCTGCTTCAGCCAGTAGTCAATGTTGAACAGGCTGCCGCCGCTGCGAGCCGAGGTGTACCCGCACTCCAGCGCAAGTTTCGCATTACACGCGGCCAGAATCGTGACGTACTCGACCGGGTACTTAATATCGAGATCTTCCAACGCGGCAACGTTAAAATACGTCGGATGAAAATGAGCCTCGACCAGCCCGGGCATAATCGTCCCGCCGCTGGCGTCGATGACTTCCGTATCCTGAGCCACCTCTGGTGCGCCGTCAGCTGCACCCGCGTAAGTGATCAGTCCATCCTCGATGAGCAACACGCCATCCAAAACTGGCGCCGCCCCCGTCCCATCAACAAGCTGCCCGTTTCGAATAACCGTTCTGCCAGTTGCAGTCTTCATGTTGGCTTCTCTACGTTGTCGGGAGGAAACAATCGGATTTCGTTGCCGTTTTGACCTGCTATCCAGACGGAGACTTTTCCGCCTCATCGCCATTGAAACATTCCAAAGCCAGCGCTGCCACTCAAGACGGATGACATCTACCGGCGAAGAATCAGTTGTTTGAACATTCAGCCTGCCGACGAAACCCTGCCGTTTTGCAATTTCTCACACGCACAACGGTTCAACGGAGCCGGTGCGTTCGCCATGCAGATTCGAAATACGGTAATGACGGTAGCCCTCAGGTTGTGTGTATTCAGCGGATGGAGTGTCAAATCACTCGCACAGGAAATTCGGCCGGACGGCTCAAAGGCAGCTGAACTTGCTCAATGACAGCGCACCCAACCCGCGCCTTGATGAACGAAATTGACATTCGGCCCGTGAAGAATTTCGGCCAGGATTTCTACGGACTCGACAATTCGCGGGCCAGGGCGGTTGAAGTATTGGTGCCCGTCAGTCAGGTAGATCTGTCCGTTTTGAACGGCTTTCAAACCAGGCCAGCTCGTATGCTCGGTAAGTAGATGCAGTTCCTGTTTCGTTCGTGCAATGTCGAAGCCGCACGGCATGATGACGATGAAGTCCGGATTGGCTGCGACGAGATCGGCCCAGGTCATCCATGGCGAGTGTTTACCGGCTACGCTGAGCAACGACGTTCCGCCAGCCATTTCGACCAGTTCGGGAATCCAGTTTCCCGCGGGCATCAAGGGTTCCAGCCACTCGATGCAGACGACGGTTGGCCGCACTGCTGACTCTGGCAACGTTGTGGTGAGATTCTGAAGTCGCTTCTGCAGTGAATCGATCAGTCGATGGCCTGCTTCAACGTCATTCAAAGCGTCAGCGACGGATTGGATATCAGACCAGATGTCCGACAAAGCCATCGGTTCCAGCGAGACGATTTCCGGCTTCGATTTGACCATTTCGCAGACTGCCGCCTGCACCTCTTCAAGGTTCACGGCACATACATCGCATTGTGATTGCGTGATGATGATCGACGGTTTAAGGCGTTCCAGTTCGTCTCGAAACACGGTGTAAATCGACAGCGCGTCGCGAAGAGATGCTTTGACCTGCTGATCTATTTCGTTGCTGCTGCCCGAAACGTCGATGCGAGGTTCCGAACAAACCGGTAATGACTCAACGCCAGGCGGGAAGTCACATTCATGAGATCGACCCACCAGACATCTCTGATAACCGAGTGCGGCGACAATTTCCGTGGCGCTGGCAATCAGCGAAACGATGCGATGTTCCATGTTGACTTAGGTCTTCGTAGGACAAATTGATCAACCGTTCGTTGCCGAATGCGTTCCTCGGCGAATCCCGGAAGCGTGACATGGCCCGCGGCGAAGTCAACGATTGGTAGCTGCACCGTTGCGGAACTTTCGGAAGACTCGCCAGACTGGAGCTTCTGTTTCCGAAGACTTCACCCGAGATTCCCGCGAGACCGAATTCATGTTTCGAAAACTGTTGTCCCTGGCCCTTTGTGCCTGCTTCGTACCGGCTACTCGTGCGGCTGATGATTCGGAATCAGCAAACATCATCCGCGAAATCGAATTTGCAAAACCAGACGGGCATGCGTTGCTGCTCGATCTGTACTTACCCGAAGATCGATCGGAACCCGTTCCGGTTGTTGTGTTTGTTCATGGCGGCGGCTGGAAGAATGGCAGCCGCAAATCAGGCGGCAAGAATGCCGCGTGGCTGATTAAACACGGAATCGCTGTTGCCTCGATCGATTACCGATTGACGGATGTGGCGATGTGGCCGGCTCAAATCAACGATTGTTACTCGGCTGTGCGATGGGTCAGAGACAACGCTGACAAATACCGGTTGGACGGCGACCACATTGCCGCCTGGGGGACGTCCGCCGGCGGGCACCTGGTTGCCTTGATGGGAACTCGCCCGTTTGACGGCAAAGAGGAAATCTCGAGCCGCGTGCAGGCCGTCTGCGACTGGTTCGGCCCATCCGAGCTGATGACGATGCCGCCCAACAATGTCGGCAACGGACGCACTGCCGCAGACGTCGCCGGATCAAACGGAGCGAAACTGCTTGGTGCGACAGTTCGCGAAGTTCCGAAACTCGCTGCTGATGCCAGCGGGATTGACCACGTAAGTTCTGACGATCCGCCATTTCTAATCATGCACGGTGACAAGGACCCGGGAGTGCCGCTGGAGCAAAGTCAGAAGCTGCACGTCCGGCTTGTGAATGCGAAAGTCAGTTCGAGGCTCCATGTCGTCAAAGGGGCCGGGCACGGAGGGAAGCAGTTTTCGACAGTCGAATCTCGATCGATCGTCGCCCGCTTCTTTAAACGAACGCTGAATCCAGACTGGACTCAGGGCCCCGGTCCTGACTCCAGCTTTGCAATGCAAAATGCCAAACCACCGACAACCTGGAGTGTCGTCAGAAATGAAAACGTGCTTTGGCAAAAGGCTCTTCCGGAGACAGGGCAAAGCACCGTCGTGTCGAGCAACGGAAAGATCTTCTTCACCACGCTGAAACCAGTTGATGAAGACTCTTCCCTCGGAAGCGACCTCGTTGCCTGGTGCTGCGACGCTTCGACCGGCGAGACAATCTGGACTCGAGAAATTCCGGCAAAGCACCCATTACGATTGTCCGGCTGCTTCAGCGACAGCTCGTCGCCGCCGCCCGTTACTGACGGAGAACGAGTCTGTTTCTTCAACGCGTCGGGCCGAATTTCATGCTTCGATTTCGCCGGCAAAGAAGTCTGGACTCGCGAAGTCATGCCGGTCGGCAGAACGAATCCGTTTCAGATTGACGGCCTCGTCGCGTTCATTCGGCAAACTTACATGCCGGATGATCACGGCCATTTCACGCACGAACACAAGAATGCTCTGCCTGGTCAGTGGACGCAGCTCGAAGCATTCGACTTGAAAACGGGTGAGGCGAAGTGGGAAACCAGGTGTGGCGTCAACATGGGAGCGATGCCGCTGCTGCAAACGCTCAGCGACGGCAGGCGTGTGATCGTCGTTGGTCGCGGCGGTGGGCACTCGCCTCCGGAGAAACCAGAAGGCATTTCGCTCGTCGACGCGGCAGACGGCAGCACCATCTGGACACTTCCATTGCCCGGTTTCATGAGCACGATGACGTTCAACATTGTGCAGGATCAAGTACTGGTGTTTCACGGCTCCGAGCACTTATGGGTCGACGCAATGACTGGTGAGATCACTTGGCGAGTTTCGATCACCGAAGACGTTCCTGTGCGAGTTCGCACAGGCGATTCATGGGCCACCGAGTCAAAGTCGCTGAACGCCGGCAAGAGCAAACGCGAGATCATCCAGCAGTCCAACATGCTCGTCGGGCAGCACCACTATTTCCGAAGTTACACGCAGCCGTGGCTCGGTCGAGTTCACACGAAAACAGGCAAGGTCGAGTATCTGCAGTTGCCGGTGCAGTCAATACCTGGCACGACGCGGGCCGATGATCGACTCCTCTGGTCGCCGAACGATCTTTCGGCCGAGCAGATTGCGGAGTTGTCGAAGGGCGGCAGGAAGAAGAAAGCTCCGAAGACGCTTCCGATCACCAAGTGGGCATTTTCCCTGAACGATATGAAGAATTCCCGTGGCTACGTCGTGATGGGAGATGCTCGTTCAAAAGGCAACGGCTGGGGACACCAGGCGTCAGCGATTCCGACGGCGATTGGCGATTACCTGTTCGTTCCGGTCATGAGCGGGAACGTCTACGTGCTGCGGCACGCTGCGGAGACGCTCGATGAGAACGCTCTGGTTTCGATAAACGATCTCGGCCCGATTGGCCAGTCGTGGACTCGAGCCAGCATCAGCTATTCAAGGGGAAAACTATACGCACACACGATCGGTAAGCTGATCTGCATCGACAAGTAATTCAGACAGAACAGGAACACTTTTATGGATCCTTCGTGCCTTGAGCATTGCCTGACCGATGCCGAAATGACTTTCTTCAACGAGCAGGGTTACCTGATCATTGCAGACGCTGTTGATGGATCTTCGGTCGCCAGGCTGGTCGACATCATTGATCGAATCGACGAACGGGAACGCACCCCGGAACTTGGAGACAAGCTTCTGTCTGTGACCAATGTGCTGCACGAAGACCCGGCAATTCTGGATCTGGTGGACCTGCCCACGGTGTTTCCGAAGGTGTGGGGAACCCTCGGCTGGAACATCTACTCGTACCATTCTCATCTGGACATCACGCCACCCGCAAATTCCGACACAACAACGTGGCAGGTCGCCTGGCATCAGGACAGCATGCGGGTGAACGATGAAATCGAGATCCACCCTCGGCCGCAGCTCTCGTTGAAAGTTGGATTCTACCTTTCGGACGTCTCGGAACCCGGACGAGGAAACACACTGATCGTGCCGGGTTCGCACCTGAACGACGAACTCAACTGTCCTGAAGACGGCCTCTCGAATCCCGCCGGCGCAGAACCGTTGTGTGTCAAACCAGGCAGCGCCGTACTGATCGATCGACGCATCTGGCACTCCCGCAGCCGCAACGATTCCGACATCACCCGCAAGGTTGTCTGGCTTGGCTACAGCTACCGTTGGCTGAAACCCAAAGACGACATGACCGTATCCCACCTGCTGGACGCCGCCGACCCAATCCGAGCACAGCTTCTGGGAGCCGGATCCGCTAACGGTGTCTACGACCCGGTTGACGCCGACGTCCCACTTCGAGGCTGGCTCACTGACAACCACCCCGTTGACGCCGCCTGGACAAAACACGCTCGTCCGCAATCTCGACCTCCGTCGATGGTTCGCGGAAACAACGCGGGACGACAGTGATCAACCGTCTGATGCTTTGAAAGAATCGCAATCCAGTCAGTAGCTCAGCAGATGTAATGAAGGAGATTTCTCATGGCAGGCTACAAGTATTCAAGACTGCGAAAAATGCTGCTGTTCGGCTGCCTGCCGGGTATCACTCTTCTGTTTTCCTGCTCAAATTCTTACGCCCAGAGGAAAGGGCAACCGGTATTGATTTCTCAGTGTCGGGTGACTGAGCCGACTCGACTCGATTGGGTTTTTGCGGTGGGAAACCAGAGTCCTGCCAAAGCACCGCCTGGGCTGCTGGAAAACTATGACTCGACGAAGCAGCGGTTCGAGTTATATGTACCGGCTGGTGCTGACTCGCAGGCGGCGGCTCCGTTGATCCTTTTCGTTTCTCCGAGTCAGAAGGGAACCGGCCTCTCGCAGTTTCGAAAGTTATGTGACCGCGAGGGAATTGTGTTTGCCAGTCCTCACCAGGCCGGAAACCAGACTGCCGGGGCGCGGCGAGTTCGAATCGTCATGGACACGCTCGACGAAGTGCGTCGACGGATAAAGATCGACCCGGATCGGACTTACATCGGCGGGTTCTCTGGCGGCGGGAGGATCGCCATGACCATCGCAACGGCGTTGCCCGAATACTTCGGTGGCGTCATTCCAGTCTGTGCCGGCGGACAATTACGCACCGAACCGTGGCTGCGGGAACGAGTGATCAGCCGACTTCGGATCGCGTTGCTCACCGGCGAAAACGACTTTAATCGCGGCGAAATTGAGCGGATGACTCAGACTCTGTTCTCAGGCATCGGCGTCACCAGTCGTGTATGGACGGCCAAGCAAATCGGTCACGCAATTCCTCCCGGCAGCACGCTGGGTGAGGCGTTTGCATGGCTGGAATCTGGCCTGCCGGATCGGAAGGCACTTGCCAGAATTTTTCCGGCATCGCGGATTTCCGGCGCACCGTCGCGTTCCGAATGGGCGAGGCAGTTGTTTGCTGAAGCGGAATTTCGGCTTAAGTCAGAAGAGCTGTTCTACAGTGGCTTGATGCAACTCATGGGGATCCGCATTCGCTGGAATGATCTGCCGGAATCTGACAAGGCTCTCGCCATTCTTCAGAAACTTGACGCAGCCGATGATCGTCCCTGGGAAGCCGAAGATGTCGCTTCACAACGCCGTTACCTGATCGCGCAGGCCAGAGCTGTCGATGCTTACGCCGCCGGGCGTTTGCCGAAGCAGTATCAGAAGCAGAAAGCCAGCATGCTCAACGCCGCAATCCGTCTCTGGTCGCAGGTTGTGGCAGATGGCCAGGACGAAGACGCCGTCGCAGAAGGCACTCGCCGGATTCCGATGCTTAAATCGATGTTGGAAAGTGAATAACCAACGCCATGACCATGCTCTTCAGCTAGACACTTCGGTCAGGCGATGCTGGTGGCGTGAAGCAATCCCGGCTGACTCATGAGTGGCAAAGCCACCATCGCCACCAGAGAAACGATTCACGTCAATTGGAAAGGCAAGACGTCGATCACTTTATTCGACGGCTTGACAACCATTCGGTACAACGCCTGGGATAAATAACTTTTCCCTCAGGTGACACCAGGGACCACCGTTGAAAAATTGCACACCCTGGAAGAAATCAATACTTAACACACTCGTAGTTCCTAACTGACTGAAAAAGCCAAAGCTGCCATGTGTTGGTCATTTGCTGCAGTCTTGACTCTTGATAGTTTCCGATCAGCTATCGGTAACCGGTTTGCTTAATTTGTGCTGCTATCTTTTCCTGGATTCGACAGTGCTCTCCAGAATTTAGCCCGTGGTTGTTTGCGGGTTTGAGCAGCGAAGGGATTTTGCTCACCTGGGCCGTTCGGATCGGGATAACCAACCATGCCTGCAAAGGGCAACGGATCAACCGTTTGACCAAAGACAGTATTAAGGTCGGCGTCTTTGTCCCAACCGACGTTGTGCAGGATGAAGTCACGTTTCCAACCCACGGGGAGTTCGGTTGAAGTTGCTTTGAAACGAACTTCCATTTCGTCGCCTGCACCGAGTAATGCCTGATGATTGTCAGTTTGAGCGATGAGTTCTTTGACGTCTCCGTAGGACGTCAGCCGACCTTCCATTGGTGGCCACTGCTGGTGAGTGTCGAGCTGGTTGTAGTCGTAACTTCCTGGGCCGAGTCCTGGATGGGGCACTTTCTTCGAGAAACCCCGGTAGCGCAGATTGGCTGCGATCAGCGGTTGCTCTTTTGTCCGAATCTCGACGGGCTGTTCGTCGACCGTAAAGAATGTGTGGTCCCAGTAGATCTCCATGGTAGTTGCTATGCGCACCCGGTAATCGTCGGTTGGAAAGACGTCTGACAAATCAATTGCAATCGTCTTAGTCTTGCCACCAGGGAAACCCATATAAGGTTGTACTTCGACCCACTCACCCGTGGCGTCAGGAACGTGAACCGACGGTGGCTGAGTTGATTCCAGATCCGGGCGCTGCGAAATCGCAACGTTCAATGATGTATCAGTGGGGCGAATCCAGCCAGTGAGAAACAGGGTGATGTCCTGCGGCTCGTCGAGTTTGCCGAGGTCAAGCTCCAGAAAGTGAGGTTCAGTCAGGCCCTGTTTGAAGCGACGGTCGAAGCACTGCACAAAGTCTTCGTCGCGTGCTTTGATCTTTGGCAGCACGTCTCGGCCCATTTGGTCGACCGCGGCGATGGGTGTTTTCGGATTCTCTACGGTGTGAACTTTGAACTGAGAGATCGACGGTGGTCCTACTTTCTCGTTCGAGTAAATATCAACGTCTGCCGGATGGTCGACTGCGAGAAGTTTCACCGAGTCGAAGTAGCCGATTTCCCAGAGCTCTTCGGTCAGCTTAAGGATGTACTCTCCGTCTTTAGCTTTAAGGCGGTCACCGTCAATTTTGAGATATTCCCATTCACGCGGCGGAGCAAGGAGACCTTCAGCCAATTGCAGACCGATCGGAGCCGCCCACAGACAGTCGGTGTAAAACGCAAATCTTTCACCGTCCCACGTGTAAAGGTACGGGCACGAACCCTTCAGTTGCTGCTGCAGACAGATCGGCTGCCCGTGCTGCAGATTGACGATGTGCTCAGGAATTCCGTTCGTCCAGAGCACCCTCGCCGAATCAACCTGCTTCTGCTTGCCGAGTCCAAAGTGCGTCGTTCGCCCAGTCACGACCTGCGGCTGATACGCCAGGCCTGACCGAAGTTCCAGAAGGCTGCCGACGCCGTGAATGTTGACGCGTTCGTTCGGCTTCTGAGCCTGTTGAGCAGTCTCTGCTCGGATTGGAATGTCGATCCAGTTATTGGCATTGCCGCCTTCATTAATAAGGACTTCTACAGAGTTTTCACAAACAACGATCAGATCAATGTCGCCGTCAGAATCAAAGTCTACCGGCGTGCATTCTGAGATTTCGGAAGGCAGATCTACTGGTGATTCAGAAAATTCCTGAAACGTCGCTTGCGGTCCACCTCGGTGGATCACCAGCTTTTTATTACACCATGTTGCCAGATCAATAAATCCGTCGTTGTCCAGGTCTGCGCTCGAAAGCCCATTGGCCTTTTCGATTGACAACTCTTTCCAGCTTTCAAACGTCACAACGCCTGCGTCCGGATTCGAAGTCGTCGACATCGTAAGCCTGGGATAGACATTGTCTGCCGTCCCCGCTGCATAAGAAACCGTTGCGAGATCCCAGGAAGCATTGGAATCCGCATCAAGAATTTCGGCATCGAAGACCGCTCCGGAAAGTGCAGAATCCTTTGCATAAGCTTCCCAGCGTAATTGTCCGTGTAACAGATTTTTCAGAATGCCGGACGATTCCATATCCTGTCCAAACGCAAGAATGTCAATCGAAACATTGCGGTCCCAGTCGACAGCGATCAACTTGTGAATCTTTGACTCAACTGGCGGCAGAATCGAAAATCGTGAGTGATCAACGAAAGTGGAATCGTCCCGGTTGAGCCAGAGTGAAATTCCAGATTCAGCCGAGACGACAAGATCAAGATCTCCGTCGTGGTCGAAATCCACCGGGCACACGGCGAGCACATTCCTTACGGCTTCGAAACCTTCACTTTGCTTAACGGGAACCAGCATAGGAACTCCAATGTTGTCCCCTTCCTTCGGTACGTCGTTTCGCAGAACGACGAGCCCCTCTGCACCGTACGCAAGGATGTCCAGATCGGCGTCGGCACACAGCATTTTTTCTCCGACACTCGCGTACTCGATGACGGCGGCATCTCGGTCAAGATCAAAGAGGCAGATGCCTGATAGATTCGAAGGTAGCCCGTTGTCCGACATATTCAATGAGACCACTTCAGCCCAAATCGGTTCCCCGTCGATTGCTTCGCTCCAGACGCTGATCCTGTCATCCTGGACAACGACGACATCCTTCAAAAGCAAGTGGTCTATGTCGATGTCCACAACGTGAACCTGCTTAACGTTCTTCAGGTTTTGAAACGGCGTTCCCATTAATTCGAAGGTAACAGAGATTGCCTCCGGCAATTCAGACATGGGTGGTGTGTTCCGCTGGTAGAAAACGTCACTGAAATCATGGACGATGAATTCCAGCAGGTGAGGTGTCACCTTCTTGGCATCGTTCTGCGTGGCCACCTCCGGACGCAGCATGTTGCCAACAACGATCGCGCTTCGCGTGACGGTGTTCCATTCTTCCTTAGGCACAGCAGCCAGACCCCGGTCGATCAACTCGTGAAGATTGACGTTGGTAAACTTTGCTATTCGTTCAACGAACGGTGCAACAAGTTTCCTCGCTGTGGTCAGTGTTTCTTCTACCATCGGGTCTTTGGCTCGGGCCTGAACGGTGAGCCACTCGCGCATGACGTAAAGATTTTCGGGGGCAAGCTCCCACGCTTTTTCCAGACCTTTGTTTGCCTTGGCGGTCAGTTCGTCTTTTCGTGAATAGCGTCCCGCATCGAAAATTCCAAACTGAATTGCGGCGTCGGCTGGAGCCAGTTGAGCAGCCTTGCTCATTGCGACGATAGCTGCGGCGTAATCTTCCGTACGAAGCGCCAATCGTGCGGCGAGGACGTGGACTTTCGGGTCATCCGGAAACTGCTGCTGCAGCCCGTCGACTGTCTGGTTTGCTTTCTCAAACTCTATGTCAAAGGCGGCCGGATTGTCCGCTCGATTGAGATTCTCCGGAGCAATTTTCAACAACTGAGTAATCGCCAGATTCTGTTGACCGAAGCGTTCCTTCGGCAGCAGTTCAATCAATTCCCCGAAGCATGCTGCAGCTTTATCGAGATCGTTGTTTTCGAGGTGGGCTACGCCGACGTTCTTCAGCTCGGCGATTCGAGCAAGAGGAAGCGAATTGTCCGGTGGCTCAGGTAGGTCACCGGACTCATCGGACGGCACCAGAAACAAGCCGCCAACGACGATCACAACGACTGCCAGCACGATCAGTCCAGCCTTCGGTACAGGTGATTGCAAATTGGACTCAGTCATGGATTACTCGCAGAAAAACAATCAGAACGAAGAATGAGGATGAAATGTCTCACGCAAAGATAAAGGAATCAGGACGAGAAGCTTGTGTCCCTGGTGTTCGTGAGGCATTGCGTGAACCATCATGCGAGCGTGATTGCGAGGAACGATTGCGATAATGACACACGTCCGGCATGATCGAAGCCATGGATTCTGCGGGCGATACGAAACAGTGTCAAACCGCTGATCATCGATTACGTCTCCCCCGCCTGAGTCTGCTGGAAACAGCGTGATTCCAGGCGACAGTTCCCTCCTGCTTCAACTTGCTCGGTCTCATGTTTCTCACTCGGTTCGCCGTTTTCCGTCCCGTCACCACGTCAATGGCGTGCCTGATTGTCGTCCTGCTTGGATGGATGTCGGTCAGAAGTCTGCGCGTCGACCTGATGCCAGACATGACCTGGCCAATCATCACTGTCACCACGCTGTACCCCGGAGCCGGTCCGGAAGAAGTCGAAACGCTGATCACGCGGTCGATGGAACAGACAATCGGTTCAGTCCAGGGCGTCGAACGGATGTCCAGTCAGAGTTCTGAAGGATCGAGCAGTGTTCGGGTTCAGTTTTCCTGGGGCACGAATCTCGATCCGGCCATCGGCGACATCCGGGCCCGGTTAGAACGACTTCGTAACGACATGCCGCCCGGTGTCGAACCGTCTTACATCCGACGCTACGACTCGGCTGACTCACCGATCATTTATCTGGGTCTGCGGACCGATCTTCCGCCGGTTCAGGCAACACAACTGGCTGAGAACTCGATCGCTCCACGTCTGGAGCAGGCTGCCGGCGTCGCGAGAATTCGCGTCAGAGGCGGGACACGCCGGGAGATTCAGGTGGACCTCGACCGACAGAAGATCGAATCACTTGACATGACCGTTAAAGAAGTGCTCGACGCGCTCGGTCGAGACAACATCAATCAACCGGCAGGTGACCTCGACGAGGGCCACCTTCGAATGCTCGTTCGGAGCCGAGGTGAGTTCACGAGTATTGATCAGATCTCAGATACGGTCATTCGTCAGCGAGAAGGGGCAGTCGTCAGAATTCGAGACGTCGGTCGAGTCATTGACGGCGAAGAAGAACGCACCGAAGAGACTCGAATTAATGGAAAAAACGGGCTGCTGATTTATGTCTATATGCAGTCTGGCGCGAACACGGTCGACGTTAGCGAAGCCGTCAGAAATAAGATCGAAGAGATCAACGAATCGACGCCAGACGGGCAGTTAAGCATCCGCGTCGACAAGTCGGATTACATTCGCCAGGCGATTGCCAACGTCCGCAATTCCGCACTGTACGGGTCCGGCCTGGCTATCATCGTACTGATCGTCTTTCTGCGAAGTTTTCGCAGCACGCTCGTAATTGCCGCGACAATGCCGCTGTCCGTGCTGGCGACGTTCGTCCTGATTTACTTCTACGGGCTCTCGCTGAACATGATCTCGTTCGGCGGCCTGGCTTTGGGCATCGGCTTACTCGTCGACAACTCGATCGTCGTTCTGGAAAGCATCTTTCGCAAACGTGAAGAAGGTTCCGATCGGTTTGAGGCGGCCATTGAAGGGACGCAGGAAGTCGCATCGGCCATCGTTGCCAGCACGCTGACAACGCTGGTTGTCTTTGTGCCGTTGCTTTTCATCGGCGATCAAACGGGGGTTATGCTGCGCGAGCTGGCGATCGTCGTATCTTTCTCACTGGTGTGTTCGTTGGTTGCCAGCTTGACGCTAACTCCGATGCTGACAACACAGTTGGTGACCACGTCTGACGCCGTGCATTTGCGATGGGTAAGGGTCATTGTTCGACTGATCCATGGAATCAATGCTCGGTCGTTCGGCGCGGTCGAATGGTGCTACGGCAGGTTGCTGGGAGCGAGCTTGAGGTTCCCACTCAGCGTCGCGTTTCTATTGCTGCTGTGTCTGGCAACAGTCGCCGGTTTAAGCCCGAGAATCGGAACGGAGTTTCTTCCGAAGACCGACGAGGGTCGGATTATCGTCAATACGGAAATGGCACCTGGCATTCGACTTGAACGGCTCGCCGAAAAAGCATCGCTCGTAGAAAAGATTATTCGAGAGACAACACCTGAGTCGCAGACAACCGCATCGTTTATCGGCGACGATTCGGACGACGCCGACGATTGGAACGAAGCGTGGTTCAGTCTGCATCTTGAATCACGCGATCAACGAACACGGACGGTCGAAGAGATCCGCAAAGATCTGTCAGAAAAAATCGGCACCGTGCCTGGAATGTCGATCAATGTGCGAGTTCGCAACGATCTGTTTGGCAGCAGAATGTTCAGCTCGAACGGCGATGGAATTGCGGTAGAAATTCGAGGTCATGATCAGGTGACCGCCGAAGAATTGTCACAACGAGTGACCAGGGCAATGGAAGCCGTGCCGGGGCTGATCAATATCGAAGCAAACCAGGCCGATCGTCAGCCAGAAGTTTCGGTCGAGATCGATCGCTCAAGGTCAAGCGCGTTAGGGATCAGCGTCAGCGATATCACGCAAACGCTGGAAACTGCCATACAGGGCAGTCGCACGACCGCCTTTCGTGAAAAAGGTAACGAATACAACGTAGTTGTACGGCTGAGGGAAAGCGATCGCGCAAGTATCAACGACATCGGTCAGGTTGGTGTTGTTGCACCTGGCGGCGAGGTCGTCTCGCTGAAGAATCTCGTGACACTCAATTTGGGGGAGTCGGCCGTCGGAATCACCAGGCTCGACCGTCAGCGCGTTCATTGGGTCAGCAGCAACGTCGAGGATCGAGATCTTGGTCACGCCGTCAAGGACTTACAGAAAGAGCTGAGAAAGATTCCGGCCGTCGACGGTTTCACAATCAGCGTGGCTGGCGACTGGCAGGATCAGCAGAAAAGTTTCTCAGCGCTTACCAACGGATTCATTCTAGCCGTCATTTTAATGTACATGGTCATGGCCTCGCAGTTCGAATCGTTAGGTGCTCCGCTGTTAATTCTGCTCAGTCTTCCGTTAGCGGCGATCGGTGTCGTTACTATTCTGCTCTCGACCCAAACAACGTTGAATGTGCAGTCATTCATCGGGCTGGTGATGCTGGCGGGGATCGTGGTCAACAACGCCATCGTCCTGATCGATTACATGATGCAGTTGCGGTCGCGTGATCCTCAGCGTCCAGGCATGGAGATCGTCAAGCAGGCGGCGATGCGACGGTTCCGTCCGATTCTAATGACAACACTGACCACCGTACTGGCCATGCTGCCCATCGCGATGGGCATTGGCGACGGCGGAGAACTGCAAGCCCCGATGGCACGAGTGGTCATTGGCGGTTTGACATCGAGTACGTTGATTACCCTGATAGCAATCCCGCTGGCGTGGTACGCTGCGTTCGGGCGCCGCGTAAAATAATTAAGCGACACGCCGGTCGAAACAATTTCGGACAAGTCAGTTCTGGTTGGGAGCAAAACGTGACGGATTCATCGCTAACAGAGATTCTGCAACAGACTCTGGACGACCGTCGCCTCTCGCGAAACGAGCGACGTGCTCTTCGCGACACTCTTAAAGACTTTATCAAAGGCGAAGCGTCGCAACTGAAATGTCATCAGGCGGCGTTCGAACTGGCACGAAAAACAATCGACCAGGTGAACTCTTCGGCCGTACTTGAATGGCTTGAGGATGTTTCGCAGGTCATCCGGCAAGCGGCGGCACCTGACAAGCCCACTACCGCTGCGGAAGTCATCTTCAGTCCTGGCGATCACTGCTGGCAAAGAATTGCAAATCTACTGAAGTCCTCACGCCGGTTCGTCGACATTTGCGTTTTCACGATAACTGACGATCGGATTACGTCGGCAATTCTGGACGCCCATTCTCGAAAAGTGGCCGTTCGAATCATCACGGACAATGACAAAGCATTCGACAGAGGTTCCGATGTCGAACGACTCGCTCGATCCGGCATCGATGTATGCGTCGATCGGACGTCACATCACATGCACCACAAGTTTGCCATTTTCGACCGTAAGCGATTACTCACCGGAAGCTACAACTGGACCCGATCCGCCGCATCCAGCAACGAAGAGAACTTCATCATCGTTGACAATCCACGACTGCGGTCATCGTTTCAGGATGAGTTCGACCGGCTGTGGAAAGAGTTTTCGACCTGGTGATTCACCAGTCTACGATTTAGCAATCACGCTTTCTTAAGCATGCGTTTCAGCCGTTTGAGCTGGGTCATCGCATTGGCGGCGAGTGTTCCGGTTCGAGTCGTTGTGAATACTCCGGTGGTCAATCGGCGTTTCCACGGCCAGACATCTTCGACATATGAACCGGGCTTCGAACAGCTATCCACCATACAAATGTCCGGAAGGTATTCGCGACAGGTCTGCAGGAAACCCAACTCATTGAGAATACCCGGCGAGCCACTCGCGAACTCGGGGTTCCAGCCGATCTTGAAGCAGAAAACGTCGTCCGCTGATCTCATGTTAAACGCGGATGCGGCGGTCACGTCATCGATCAGGAGTTGGTAGATGATGAGTTGTTTGTCGGTGGCGAATCGCGCGGCCATTTCCCGACAGAATTTTTCATGGCCAGGTGACGAAAGCAGAGCCGTGCCTGCTTCACCCTTCCAACCCATAGCTTCGAGTTTGAGGAATCCCTCGACATCCTGATGCCTGGTGCCAGATGTGCCGGCTAACGAGTAACTCACTTCGCCGAATGTCGCGAGTTGTTTTGCATTTCGTTTCAACGTCCGTCGCCGACTCTTCGAGTAGAGAGTCTGTAGACAATCGTCTGGCACTTTGGCGACGGGAATCACCGCTCGCTCGCGCGACCAGTCTTCGAACCACGTCGCGTTTGAATTTCCAGCTGCATTTTCGAGTAGATCGTTCAGTTCACCATCGGCGCTGCGGTCTGTAAATGCGATGCCCTGCCAGCGATGACCCTGCTGAATCAGCCAATCAAACAATGTATCGAGTGCGGCAGTGGCGGTTTGCTTATCCACCAGCAAACCGTCAAACAGCGTATGCTCGCATCGCCAGCTTCGAAGGTGAGTCATTGGCAGCAGCCGACTGTTCCTGGCTACTTCAAACAGACCGAGTGCGACAAGCTCCGCTCCGTCTCCAGACTCAACTGCCAGTATCAGCGGCTTCTGATCGTAAGAACCTGCAAGGTGGGTCACTGCAGGAATTGCAAAATGCGGAGAAAGAAACGCGTTGCCTTCCACTGAGTTCGCTTCGAGCCGGGCCCATTTCAAAGCAAACTCCGGAGTCACATCGTCGAACGATAACTCGACAACGCGCTGACCCGATGTGGCTGTTTGATCTGGTGAAATTTCGGTCATCAGAGTGGCCATCGGCACGTCCGTATTCAGAGCGTCGAGCAATTACCTGTTCAAGGTTACTGTTCGAAAGGTAGCTCGGGAGTGCTCGCAAGGATCCTGCACTGGCCGGAGTCATTGCATTCGTGACGTGGAATAAGTGTTACGATCGGTATATTCTTTAAGGGCGTGCTAATCCTTCGTCGCAGCGACGCAGATCTCGCGTCGGTTGAAGGCGAGTTGCCGCGAACGCACCTTTTGAAATCCCCACGATCGAATTCGCTTGTGGTAAAGTGGGATTTCGTCGGCCAGCTTCCAGTCAGTGAATTTAAGGGTCAACAGTAGCCCTTCAATGTTGACTGAAGAGTGCGTCACAATGGCCTCAATCGTATCCAGAGCATAATTCGGCACGGCCGACGCATCGCTGGCCAGCCATCGGACGTTTGAAAATATCCGCCGAGGTTGCTCTTTAGCGCGTCCTCGTATGTGCGTGAAATTGGGCTCTTTAGTTAATGCTTCGTCCATTTCAGCAGGGTCAATACCCGTCACCTTTAAACCGAGCCCAAGCAAAGCCTGACACGAGCCTCCAGGCGAACTGCCGATTTCGACAACGGTATCGCCTGCCTTTACTGGAAAGCCCGACCACATCAGCCCTTCGACCATCTTCAGCCAGGTTCGTGACACAGCTTCAGTCGGGAGTTCAATCTGCGGCGTGCCTCCAGGCCAGCAGGACGGACCTTGGTCGGCAACATGCCAGCCGATCCACCATTCGCCCGGTTCAACCAGCACGCAATCGATCACATGTTCTTCAGGCTCTGGAATCGTATTGACGCCTCTTGCTGCGTTTCCGGCGTCGTTTTCTGGTTCAAGGATTCGTCCGATTTCCGTCGCGAGTACAGAGACGCCAGGTTCGAAGCCGCGCGAGCCTGGCACGTAGCGATCACGTTCCCAGACATGCACATGTCGACAACCTGCAAGCTGTTCTGCGCTGAGTTTCGCTGCGAGCAGATCGACATACTGACGTACCATCGTCGCGCTATCGGCCCCAACGACCTTACCGATTGAGTGTCCCCACATTCGAGCGAAGACGGATTTGAGTTGGAAGTTCTCGATGAATCCTCGTGTATCAGGTGTCTTGAAGGTCACAAAGCCTGGCCGGGAAAACGCAAACCGCAACTCCGGATGACGCCGACTGATCTCATTTTTAAGGGCGGCTTCTGCGCCTGCCTGGCAGACGGTGAAAACAAACGACATGTGGTCACTTCCGGAGTGAAGAAGGGGGGTATAGCTGTGGTAAGTGCTTGGGCGGGAGATTACCAGGCGAGGTCGATGCAGCAAGCGACTTCGTGCATCAAATGATGCCGGCAACGTTGCGTTCCGGCATCATGCTGCAGGAAGAAAACATTTCGATTGTTGACCATGTACGCTGACCAGGTTTTGTCGATGAGTCGCAAACTCCTTTACCCAAACAGTTTGCAGAAAACTGTACATCTCTGTCTCGATATCTGAGCGCCAGGCCAGCTCAATGGCATCGGATTTGTTTCTAAGACAGAGACCTGCCTAAATGAAACCCGAGCGTCTGGGAACTCTCATGAGCAAACCTCTGATTATCGTACTGAGTGATCGAGCCCGCTGGACCAACGATCTTCCGACCAGCGGAAGCGATGGCTTTGAGTTCGTCACTTGTTCGAATGTCGAATCGCTCCCGAAGCTGGCCGAGGATAACGAAGCCGCCGGAGTGCTCGCAGACCTGACGAACATCACGGGCGGCGGCCATTTGCACGAGCGGGTTCTGGAATTACTCTGCGATCGCATGACCGATCTGCCTGTCGCGATGGTAACCGACGACGAATGTCCTGAGCCGCTGGAGCGTCGTGCTCTCTACAGCGGGATCATGCACCTGCGAGGTGAAGTGACCGTCGACCGGGTTCTGGACTGGCTTTCTGAACGGCTTCCCGGAAGCGCATCGGCCGGCATCACCGATGCAGAAACTGAGGACGGCGCCGAAAACAAAACTTACGACATCGAGGAAGGTGATACGAAAGACGAGCCGCTAGTTGCGACAGTTGACTCTTATCCGGCTCCTGTTTCGAACAAAGACTCCACCGTACTGTCAGGCATCAGCCGGCGATTCGAAACGTACTCGCCCGAGATGAAGCGGATGCTCGAAGAGGTAGCCATTGCTGCTGACAAAGACGTCACAATGTTGCTGATAGGCGAAACGGGCTCAGGAAAGACATACCTGTCTAATCTCATCCACGAAGTATCACCGCGTTTAGATGAGCCGTTTATCACCGTCGCTTGTGGATCGTTGCCCGGCGACTTGATCGAAAGCGAAATGTTCGGCCACATGAAAGGGTCGTTCACGAGTGCTCATGTCGACAAAGAAGGCAAGTTTCTGGCCGCAAAGAATGGGACGATTCTACTCGACGAAATCGATGTCCTTGGTCTTGAGCAACAGGTCAAACTGCTTCGAGTCATTGAAACCGGACAATTCGAACCAGTCGGCTCGAATCAGACGATGACTTCAAAGGCTCGGCTGGTTGTCGCGAGTAACCTGCCACTTGAACCGTTGGTCGAGAAAGGCTTGTTCCGCCCTGACCTCTACTATCGGCTCAGCATGTTAAAGTTCGAACTGGCTCCGCTGCGAAAGCGAAAACCGGACATCAAAACGCTGGCCAAGCGATTCATACAGGACAAATCTATTAAGCACGAGATGGGCATCGTCCGAATCGAGCAGGAGTTCTTCGACTCGCTGATTGCCTACCCCTGGCCAGGCAACGTTCGAGAGTTGGAGTACGCCATTCAGCGAGCCGTCATCTATTGCCGCGACGGAGTACTTCGAGCTGAGCATCTTCCGAGTCACATTCTGACCGGAGTGGCTGGCCCGACAAACGATCCGACAGTCAAGCTGGAATCCGCAAAGCCGAAAGAAGATTCAAAAGAACTCGGCAGTCAGATCGCAACGACAGAGCGAGACATCATCGAGCAGGCGTTGATCAGGAATAACTACAACCGAACTCGGACAGCGAAGGAACTCGGAGTCAGCCGCGTCACGCTTTACAACAAAATGAAACGATACGACCTGAGCTAAGCAGCGTCGTTCCAACGCTCTCCCGCATTCGGCGTTGCACATTCATAATTCAGTACCGATTCAAGAGCCCGGCATCTTCAAATGCCGGGCTCTTTTATTGCAGGCATCCGCACTGATTGTCATTACCGCCTGCGCGGGAATGACGAAATGGCCAACATCGTCAGTTTTTGCCCGACGTTTACGCCGGTGGCAATGCAATCGAAAAACGCGTACCTCGGCCGGGGTCGCTTTCGCAGGTGATCGTTCCGTTGTGAGCTTCGACGATCTTGCGAACAGTTGGCAAACCAAGTCCGCTGCCGTTTGGTTTCGTCGAGAAGAAAATCTGGAACAACTTTGACCGCGTAGCTTCGTTCATACCCTGGCCGGTGTCGATAAACTCAAGCCTGACGAAGCCGGAGCGGACAAAAGTCTGAAGTTCCAGTAGTCCACCTTCAGGCATTGCCTGTTGAGCGTTGCGTGCCAGATTCAGCAGCACCTGTCGAAACAGGGACCCGTCCAGACGAACTGGTGGCAGGTTGGATTCCAGGTGCGGACTGACGTCGATGCCGGATTCGTCCGCCGTCGGTTTGTAGAAATCGACAAATTCTCGAACGGCGGAGTTAAGATCTGACTCGACCAGTTCGAGCTCACCAACTCTCGCAAACTGCAGAAAAGCGTTGAGAATTTCGTCGAGGTGTCCGCATTCCTGCTGCACACGCTGAAGCTTCGTGAGCATCCGCTGATCGCGGGCAGTGTCGCAATCCTGCAACTCTTCGACGAGCAGTTCGAGATTCAGGCTGATCGTCGACAGAGGGTTGCGGATCTCATGCGCAAGCCCGCCGGCAAGCGACGCAATCTCAGAGTACTGAGCCAGCAGCCTTTGTCGTTCCTGATCTTCCACCGGTAAATTTCCACAAACGGTCTGGAGTGAAGCAAACGATTGTCTCGAAGTGAGAGCCTTGTATCAAAGGCCGCGAGTTGCTGAAACATTCATTCGTTACTGCTGAGAAATATCCGGCAGTCCATATCGGGAATCAGTGATTCACGTAGAACTCGACGGACGTCAGCAACGACCACGTCGCGTCGCGTATTGCAGTTTCTCGGTCGGCGCTCGCATCGTTCAGAAAGCTAACCATCACGGACGACTCGTCGGGGGTCGGAAATCGGGAAAGCACAGCGAGGTAAAGCTCATCCACCAGCGACACCGGTTGCTTAATCTGTGTCAGCTTATCGACCAGGTTTCCGGGATGCCGATTCAGCAGTTGTTGAATCTCGCTGGAATTCAGCCAGAACAACGCCCCTTTGACGGTGGCTTTGAATTCGCCTTCCGGTTCTCTCGCGTCGTTGGCGAATGCCTTCGAGAATGCTGTCTTCAACTCGGCAAGTGTCGGAAGTGATGAGTGGTCAGTCAAATTGGCCGTCAACCCGCTATCAGCATCAGGTTGTTCGGATTCGGGGCTGTTCTTTTTCTCTTCTAATAAAGTCACGTTGCCCGTCGCTCTGACAACACTGGCAAGGAGCTGCTCGGCCATTAATGGTCGCTCAATAGCAACCGCAAATCGATCAGCAGCTGGCGAGTCCGTGTTGTCGGTGAGTCGGCTTGATCGTTGCCAGGTCTTTGAAAGCACGATCTCTCGGATGAGCCATTTCAGATTGTAGTCATGTTCGATGAATTCGTCGGTCAGCAGATCGAGCAACCTGGGATGCGAAGGCGGGTTTCCGGAATGATCGAGATCGACAGGATGAACGATGCCTCGTCCAAACAGCGTGTACCAGACTCGATTGACAGTCGTTCGTGCAAACTGACGATTTTCTGGTCGCGTGATTTCTCGTGCGAGCAGTTCGACGGCGCTCCATTCCGGTCTTGGCGGAACAGGTGGCTTCTTTTTGGGCGCTGGCGATGCTATTGGCTTCGGCTCGGGAATTGAAAATGCCGTGCCGCCTGGAATTCGAGGACCTGTTTTTCGTTGAGTTGGGTCGAAAACGGAAACGAACTCGACAGGCGCGGTCATGGCCTTTTCACCAACCGCTGGAAACTTCACATCACGCCTGACAAACGTATTTTTGTAAACAGCAAACAAGCCCTGAAAATCCAGTTGCTTGTAGTCGTCGATAAAGAGGTGATCGTGACACTCGGCACACTGCAGATCCTGGCCAAGAAACATCCGCCCGATGTCGCGCACAAGTCCGGGATAGTCGACCGGATTCTGGCCGTACTTATCCAGTCGCTTCGACATGAAGTAAGCCGCCGCGCGGTTATCCTCATCGTCTGCCTCGGCGTTGAGAATCTGATAAACAATTTGATTCCAGGGTTTGTTCTGTGTGAAGGATGCCCCCAGCCATACTTGCCAGTCTGAATCGTTGCCTCGACGTTCCATCAGGATGACATGAAAAAGATCGGCCATCCGATGAGGCCATTCCGGAGAGGCCAAAAGGTCATCGACCATCTGCTCTCGCTTGCTTTTTGCCACGTCGCCAATAAACGTGCGCACTCGGTCAGAGTTGGGAATCGTCCCAGTCAGATCGAGCGAAATTCGGCGAAGAAATTCGGCGTCATCACCGACCGGTGCTGTACTTGCTGCACCAAATTCCGATTCAATGACTGCGTCGATTCGTTCATGCAACGATGTGGTCGCCAAATCACCAGCAGTCGCCGTGGTGGCGATTGTCAGGACGACAGCCGAAACAAGTATCGTCCAGGAATTATGTTGGTAGCTGCTGCCCATTGAACACTCCACATGACCAGCGAGTTGTAAATCCGTTTCTTTGTTACGAGCCGGCAGCCGGTTTCAACGGAAGCTCAATTCGAACCTGGGGATTGTGCCCGACGCCACGCGAAACGTGAAGTGTCTTCGCACAAGAGCAAGACTTTGCGAATAGCAGCCTTTTGAAAAAACTGTCGACGTAACTGAGGAATGATTATGCTACGGGTGTTTGTTTTCCAGGTGGAGTCTGTCGATAGTCGTTGCGGCTGCGAAGCACTGAGAAGCAGCAGGAACTGTGGATCGAGACGGAGTCGGTGGCGAAGGCTCCGGGACATGTATTTTTTGAGCGGCAGAACGGACCGCTCGCGGAAGCCGGGTTTGATGGTTTTGCTCAAGACCGTGCGGAGCCGTATTACGCCAGCAGCGGTCGACCGGGGATTCCTCCGGGCGTGTATTTCCGGATGTTGTGCTGCCGGCCACAGTTCAGAAAGGCGACACACCGGACGCTCAGACACCCGCATCGCTGGACGAACAAGCTGGGCGAAGTGAAGCCGGCCGTGCTAGCAATCGTCGTCGCACACAGCAGGCGAAGAGCAAACAGATGCAACGGCACCGCAGCGAGCGCATGGACCGGAGTTTCGCTCACGTGTGCGAGACAGGCAATGATCGCCGAACGTGACTTCGCGGCAAACTTGGCCAGACGGCGGCCTTTTCGGCTCCGCTCAAAGCACTTCACGCCGTCATCCGCCTCATTCAGAGATCGAGGTACACTCAGACTGCACCCACTCGATTCAAGTCGTCAAACCACACCCTCACAATGCCGAAACTCATAACACTGAACTGGACTGCCCGATTCGGTTTTTCAACACACAGATAAGCTTGCGTAGTGGCAACCAACGTTACTCCAGGATGAGCTTCTGATTTTCAAATGCCAAGGTGCAAAAAAACGGGACCAAGGCATAAATCGGCCTCGATCCCGTTCGAATTCGTCGCTGTCCATCGATGGAACAATGTTCCGACTTCTGAATCTGAATCCTACTGCAATTACTCAGCAGCTTTTTCGGCTGGAGCAGCTTTTTCGGCTGGAGCAGCTTCTTCGGCTGGAGCAGCTTCTTCGGCTGGAGCAGCTTCTTCGGCTGGAGCAGCTTCTTCACCTTCAGCAGCTTCTTCACCTTCAGCAGCTTCTTCACCTTCA
>CALGTK010000100.1 GCA_937904325.1 uncultured Planctomyces sp. | reverse complement strand
GAGTTCGAAATCGAATTCCACAACCGCATCACGAACGCGGCGGAAACAATAGAAAACAGCACAACCGCTACTGCCATCTAAAACCAAATCTGCCCCTGTCCGTTTTTCATGGGTCGCCGCGCTCTTGCTTGCTGAGTTCCTTTCGAAGACCACACAAACTCGTGAGATTCTGGAGTTGGGGCTCAGTCGGATCTGTGATGGATGGAAGCATCAGCTTCGAACAGAGCTTGATGTCGGGATAATTCCGCAGTAGCTGTCGGAGCGACAGCCTTGATCTCGCTCAGGAGTTCCGGAACTTCATTGATTCGGCGACGGCCAGTTCGTCGCAGCGTTCGTTTTCAGCGTGGCCGCTGTGGCCCTTCACGACTTTGAACTTCACCTGGTGAGTCGCCAGTAGTTTATCCAGCTCGCGCCAGTGATCTTCGTTTTTGATCGGCTTGAGCTGTTTGCCTTCGCGGCGTTTCCAGCCGTTCTTCTTCCAGTTGATCATCCATTCGGTGCAGCCTTTGGCGACGTAGGTGCTGTCGGTCACGACGAGTACTGTCGTCTGGCGAGTCAGAGCGTTCAGGCCGGAGATCACCGCCTGGAGTTCCATCTGGTTGTTGGTTGTCTCGGCCGCTCCGCCGGAGAGTTCTTTTTCCTGTCCGGTGCGCCTATGCCTGAGGATACAACCCCACCCGCCAGGACCGGGGTTCCCACTACAGGCCCCGTCCGTAAACAGTATGATTTGAGCTTCGGTCGGCGCAATCGATTCAGGCATGACTCGTCACCAGCGTGGCAGTGAGTCGAGCGAAAGCCGAGCCGTACGCGCATCAGAGCGCGACGTTGTGACTTCGCGGAAAACGGCCGGAGGAGCTGGAATCAGCGTTCGCGGTAGATTATCCGGCCCCGGCTCAGGTCGTATGGAGAAACTTCGACTTTCACGCGATCGCCCGGCACGATTCGAATAAAATTTTTCCGCATCTTGCCAGCAACGTGCGACAGGACGATGTGACCATTTTCAAGTTCAACACGGAACTGAGTATTCGCAAGCGCTTCTACGACAGTACCTTCGACCTCGATGGCCTCTTCTTTGGCCATAAAACAACTTCCTCAATCACACAGTCAAAACAGGACGAGACAACACATTCAAGACGGATACACCCGTCCCAACAGCTCGAAGTAAGCTGGCTATTCTGGCGACACCGCGTTTTCATTGCCACCCTGAAACCACTGAGTTGGACGCTTGAATTGCTCAGCAGCCTCGCTTAGGTCAGGCTGTGCCTGACGGAGTGCCTGTGGTTGACGAATCATCGAATGGGCAACCACGAAATATACCAAACACACGAAAAGCAATGCGGCCGATTAGATGCCTTTCATGGATGATGAACGACTTCGTCAGGCAGAGCCTGAGCTACAAACTCGACTAACGGAGCCACAGTGTGTTTGACCTGATTATTCGCGGCGGAACACTGATCGATGGGACCGGCAGCCCTCGCCGAGGGGCAGACGTCGCTGTGACCGGCGACCGGATCGCCGCCGTTGGCGACCTGGCCGAGGCATCTGCGAAAACCACGATCGACGCCACGGGACTGATCGTCGCTCCTGGATTTATCGATGTTCACAACCATTCTGACGGCTGGCTGCTCCGCGAACGAAACTTTGCTCCGAAAACGACTCAGGGATTCACGACCGAAGTTCTTCAGGCCGACGGCATCGGGTACGGCCCGGTTAACCAGCAGACAGCTCGTGAATGGCTGTTTTATCTGCGGTCGCTCGACGGGCTGCGGATTCAGGACTGGACCGGCTGGGAAACCTTTGAAGAGTTCATGGCAGCTCTCGACGGTAGCTCTGCTCAGAATGCGGCGTCGCACCTGCCTTATGCAAATATCCGGTCAATGGCATGCGGATTCGGTCGAGCACCAGTCGACGATTTTCAGATGCGCGAGATTCAGCGGCAGATCCGCATCGGCATGGAAGCCGGTGCTGTCGGAGTGTCTGCGGGTTTGGACTACATCGTGCAGTGTTTTTCGACGACGGACGAGCTGGTCGAAGCGCTTTCGGTGATGGCTCCGTACGACGGACTTTACGTCCCGCATGTTCGGTACAAGAAAACTCTGCTTCCAGCATTGGAAGAGGCGGCTGATATTTGTCGGAGAGCGGGTGTGAGGCTGCACATCTCGCATCTCAAGACGCAGGCTTTGGAACAAACTGAACAGGTCATGGAGTTTCTCGACCGGACGAGCCGCGATGTCGACGTTTCTTTCGACGTTTATCCCTACCAGCCGGGTTCGACGATGATCAACTACCTGCTACCCTACGATGTCTGGGAAGACGGCCCGCTCGCCACGATTGGCAAACTGACCGAATCCGGAGTCCGCGCGCGCTTCGCTGACGGACTCGCCGCCATGCGGCTGCCGCTGGACCGAATCCGCATCGCCTGGCTGCAGAGCAAAGAGAACGCTCACTGGCAGGGGAAGACACTGCTGGAATTCGTCGAAGCATCTCGGCTGTCGGCGGCCGATGCGTTGCTGGATCTGATGATCGAAGAGCGGCTCGCCGGGATGCTTGTCTTCGACGAGGGCGACGACAAGCTGGTTTACCCGTTCCTGCAGCACGACCTCTTCATGATGGGCACCGACGGAATTTACTGCAGCGATGGCCCGGTGCATCCACGAGTCTTTGGTTCCGCCGGAAGATTCCTTGGCCCCATGGTCCGCGATCTGAAGCTGAACACACTCGAACAAGCCGTCTACAAAATGTCCGGCTACTCGGCAAACCGATTCCGACTGCCCGACCGCGGTACCGTTGCTAAAGGTTCATTCGCAGACCTTACAATCTTCAACGAGAACACAATCACCGACAACGCAACATTCGACGATCCCTGCCAATTCACAACCGGAATCGAAACCGTCATCGTCAATGGCCGGGTAGTCGTCGACACTGCTAAGCCCGTTGAATTCACCACTCCACCGGGTCGATCTATAAGAGTCGGGAACCAGAATTGAGCAAGTGCCGGGTTCTCCATTCTGCCAGACATCGTCGACGACGTTGCGGTGCTGTCAGCCAGCGGGTAGACATCGTGGCACTGTTGGAACAATAAAAGTCAAATAGGCGGTAGCAAAAGTATGGTTCCTGAATACAAGGTCCTAATCGTATTGTCCGTGTTTACGCTCTCTACCTGGTCGGGAGCGCTGTTTGCCGTAGAGGATTCCAAGCCGTTGTCTGAAAAACAGCGTCAGCTATTGAAAACGTTCGTCGACGAATTTGTCGAAATCACTCCTGGCAAGGGTAGGTTTCCGGATTCGTTTGAGATGGGTTCGTCCGACGGGCCGGCTTCTGAACGACCGGCGATGAAGATCACGTTCAAGCACAACTTCTCGATTGCAAAATACGAAGTTCCTCAGAACCTGTATGAAGCGGTCATGGGCAACAACCCGAGCCGCTGGACAGGCCCGCGGAACTCGGTCGAGATGTTTGACTTCGCAACCGCCAAACGGTTTTGCGAGATAATCACACAGCAACTTCGCAAGGAAAAACTGCTTGCTGAGGACGATGAGGTCCGACTTCCCACCGAAGCGGAGTGGGAATACTGCTGCCGTGCGGGCTCGAAAACGCAGTACTCGTTCGGCGATGAGGCTCAGAAAGAGGGCGATGCTGATAAGAAAGCCAGCCTTCTTGATCCGTTCGGCTGGCACACCGGAAACGCGGCCGGTAACGACCCACCCGTTGGCGCCTTGAAGCCGAACGCCTGGGGACTGTATGACATGCATGGTTACCTGTGGGAATTTGTCGCTGACGACTGGCACGACAGCCACCAGGGAGCACCTGCGGACGGTTCTACGAGGCGTTCAAAAGGTCAAAAAACGACGCCCGTCGTTCGCGGCGGCTCGTGGATGGAAACGTTCGATCTGCTGACTTCGTCGGCGAGGCGAACGGTTCCAGCTGACTTCAAACGAGCTGATCTCGGCTTCCGTTGCGTGCGAGCGAAGGTCCGTAAGAAGTGAGTAAAGTGGCTATTGTTCACCATCAGTTGATCCAACTCGGTGGCGTTATTGGTGGGCGGTGCCCACTCTACCGGAATTCTCCGGCTTAATTATTCGAAAAGGTTCAGCATGACGATTTGATAACAGATGGAAAAACAGCGAGCACGAATAAGTAATCACGTGCTTATGACTTAAATCAGCGGCCAGCGTTTAGAAGCTGGACGCCACGACGTTTTCACTGCAGGATTAGTTTTTATGAGTTCTGACGAGACAGCCAAACAGGATGCGGTGACCGAAGAGGCAACCAGCGAAACCCCTGTCACCGAAGTTGCCACCGAAACTGCCGCATCGGAGACTGAGGGTGAAACTCCTGCAGCCATTGAAGCAGTCGCTGAAGCTCCGGTTGAGCCAGCCGCCGCTCCGGCGGAAGCACCGACCGTTGCGGAGCCTGACACCCCGGCAGAAACTTCTGCCGCCGCCGAGCCTGTGGCGAAGAAAGTCCAACTGAAGCCAACCGGCGGTGACGATTTGAAGGCTGTCCCGACTCAGGATGATATCTCTGCCGCTGCCGCCGAAATGGTTGTCAGCCCGGACGGAGAAGTCGTTCAGCAAGTGGCAGGCACGCCGAAGGATGCTGCCATCCCGGTCGAGATTCCGCCTGAGCCAGAACTTGGCGACATCGAAGCCGAGATCGCCGCCGCTATGAACACTGAAACCGAAACTGCAGCAAAGGTCGAGAACGATCCGCTGTCCAACGAACTTCCGGATACCGGCTCTCGCAAAGAAGGCATCGTTCAGTCGATCCACGGTGACGACGTTTTTGTTGACCTCGGCTGCAGGCTGCCAGGCTTGTTGCAGCTTCGCCAGTTCGAAGGTCAGCCTGCTCCGGAAGTCGGCAAGAAGATCAACGTTACGGTTAGCAAGGTCGATGAAAACGAAGGCTTGATCACAGTCAATCTTCGCGGCGGTCGAGCTCGCCCCGGCGGTAACTGGGACGAAGTCGAGAAAGATCAGATTGTCAGCTGCATGGTCAGCGGTTCAAACAAAGGCGGCTTGGAAGTCAAAGTCGGCAGCCTGCGAGGGTTTCTTCCCGCCGGGCAGGTCGATCTGCAGTATGTCGAATCGCTTGACTCGTACATCGGCCAGAAGCTCGAAGTTAAGATCACCGAGGTTAATCCTCAAAAGAGAAACCTTGTCGTCAGTCGGCGAGCACTCTTGATCGAAGCTCGCAAGGAAATGGAAGCGGAATTCTGGGAAGGCCTGGAAGCCGACCAGGAATTCGAAGGCAAAGTCAAAACTCTGAAAGATTACGGAGCCTTTGTTGATCTTGGTGGAGCCGACGGCTTCCTGCACATTGGGCAGATTTCCTGGACACACATTAAGCATCCCAGTGAAGTGCTCAGCGTGGGTCAGGAAATCAACGTCAAGATCCTCAAGATCGATGCTGAGAAACGCAAAATCAGCCTGACCATGAAAGGTATGCTGCCGAATCCGTGGGATTCTGCTTCCAATCGGTACACTCCCGAAACGGTCATTACCGGCCCCGTCACTAAGGTCACTGACTTTGGCGCGTTCATCGAGCTGGAACCGGGCATTGAAGGCCTCGTCCACATCAGCGAACTCGATTACAAACGAGTTCGCAAAGTGACTGACGTTGTCCGAGTCGGCCAGGAAGTCTCAGCAAAGGTTCTCGAGTTCGACCAGAATCGAAAACGAGTCAGCCTGTCGATCAAGCAACTCAAGGAAGATCCTCGGATTGCGGAGGAAGCAGCCACCGAAGAAGAACTGGCCAAACTCAATGCGAACCGGATTCCGCGAGAGAAACTCAAAGGTGGAATCGGCAAACCAGCTGCAGGAAGTGGCGGCTTGTTTGGAAATCCTGGAGATTTCGGTTAAGCACATTTGCTGAAAGATTCAGAAGCCCGTCGCTCGATTACAGCGGCGGGCTTTTTTTTGGTTTTGAAGTTCAACCATCAGTCAGTGTAGGCTGGGTCGCAACTCAGCTTGTGAGCATTGCTGGGACACGTCCCAGCCTACCAATACAGCGTTTGTCACACCCTGCGACGCTTTTCGTGAGCGGAATTCTGGAATCATGCACTCCACTCGCGGACTGATCTCTGCTATTGCCCTCTCGATGTTCTCGGCAGGGATTCTCTGGCTGACCGACATTCCGCTGGGGATACCCGGTGAATGGACCTGGGAACGCATCCCGACGGACGATGCCCGTATTGAGTTGATTCTTGGAGCAGCGCAATCGGGCATCGCGGGTGTGGTCTACATTCTAATGGCCTGGCTGGGGTCGCGGCGAATCGCTAATTGCTCACGCACCGAAGTGGCTGGCTGGTTGATTGGGATCGCGTCTGTCGGATTCGGATGGATGCTCGCCGTACAGGAATCTCCGCCTTCAGGCTGGCGTCTGTCGAAAGCGGCTTTCGTCCTCTACTACCCCGGCTCTTCCGGCTACTTTCATAAGGCTCGCTACGAGATTCGGGACACAGACGAATTTCTGCGTGGCTATGAAGATCTGATGGCAGAAGGCGACGTCCTGCATGTAGGCACTCATCCGCCCGGCCTGTTCCTATTCTATCGAACGATGATCGATGAGATGAATCGACGGCCTGCACTCGCAGAATTCATCGTCAGTATGGCCCCGGCATCGATCACTGAATCCTTCGACATTATTGACGCGAACGAGCAACGGTCTGGCAAAGAACTGACGACGTCTGACCGAGCGGTCATCTGGCTAACGACTTTGCTGACTCAGGCTTGCTGCGTTCTGACCGTTGTCCCCATCTTTCTAATGATGCGGCAGACGAATTCTCGCGATACTTCCTGGCGAGCCACAGCGTTCTGGCCGTTGATTCCGACTCTGGTGATCTTTATTCCCAAGTCAGATGTTCTTTTTGTTCTGCCGGCTGCTTTGCTGGTCTGGACGTGGCTGACTGCTGCGCGTCATCAATCTATCTTGTTCGGCGCGCTGGCTGGGGCAATTGGCTGGGCGGGCCTGTTCTGCAGTCTTGCTTTTCTGCCGATCGGACTGATCGCCTTCGTTGCTTCGTTGCTCGGAACAGTCAAACTGGACGAAGGCGACGGTACTGGTGAGACATCTCCACAAGCGACTCTTCAACAGCCTGTGACTCTCGTCTGGCTGTGGAAACCGCTGCTCGGAGGTGTCATCGCAGTCGGAGGGCTGACGCTGATCGCATCCCTGTTATGCGGAATGAACCTGCTAAACGTCTGGATCTACAATTATCACAACCACGCGGCGTTCTATTCGCAGTTCACTCGGACGGTTTGGAAATGGTGGCTCGTCAATCCTGTCGAACTTGCCTTCGCCGCAGGTGTGCCGGTCATTTTTCTCCTTGTCCGATCAGTGATGCTTCGACTGTCCGACTGGCGAGTGGCCGTACGAGATCCTCTTCTTCTCAGCTTTGTCACCGTGTGGACGCTACTTTGGTTGAGCGGGAAGAACAGTGGTGAAGCCGCACGGCTTTGGAATCCGTTGCTCCCAATTCTGCTCGTCGTCGCAGCCGGTGGTCTGGCGAAAACAACTCAACCAGACGGAGCTAACTCCACACACGACGACTCAGGCAGCGAGCGAGCATGGCTCCTCCTGCTCAGCTGTCAGGCCGTTGTTTGTGCGGCAATTGTCATGCGAGTTTCCGGTTTCCATTTTTGAAACTGTCCGGTAAATCGGTAGTTCAGGTATAGCCTGGCCTGATGAGGATGATCCTGTCCGGCTGCATGTTTAGTTTTTGGGCAGATCGCTAGTATGCCAATTTGCGAACCTGGACACTCGAATCGGGCGTTCAGTCGCCTTTTCGTAACCTCGATATACTGCCAGACTTATGAGTGAAAACGACTCCAGCTCAAGCGACTTCAGCTCGATCGACGACGGGATTGCAGCCCTCAAACAGGGGCGAATGGTCATCGTCCTGGACGCTGATGATCGCGAGAACGAAGGCGACCTCATTTGTGCTGCCGAGACGATCACGTCCGAGCAGGTGGCCTTCATGCTGAGGTACGGTGGCGGCGTGTTGTGCGTGCCTATCGACGGAGAAACGGCTGACCGACTCCATCTGAGCCCACTCGTAGAAGAAGGGGCAAACAGCACGGCCAATCGAACTCATTTTCTAACGCCGGTCGATCACGTTTCCGCCGGAACGGGAGTCAGCGCCGACAACCGATCTAAGACGATTCTCGCACTGGCCGATCCAAATGCAAAACATACTGAATTCGTCAAGCCGGGTCATGTCGACATTCTGCTCGCCAAAGATGGTGGCACTCTGCGGCGAGCCGGTCATACCGAAGCAACGATCGATCTGCTTCGTATGGCAGGAATGCAACCAGCCGGAGCGATCATCGAGATTCTCAGCCAGAAACATACCGGCATGGCGGATCGCGACGAGCTCCGCGAACTGTCTGTCAAATACGACCTGCCGATGATCACGATCGACGACCTGCTTCGATATCGGCGGTTGGGCGAACGATTGATCCATCGCGAGGTCGAAGTAAATATCGAGACCGGAGAATTCGGCAGCCCGAAGTTCATCGCCTACAAAGTCGATCACGAAGCGCAGGAACCTCTCGCGATGGTGTGGGGCGATTTGTCATCGGGCAAGGCTCCGCTGATTCGCATGCACTCATCGTGTTTTACCGGCGACATCCTTGGCTCACTCAGGTGCGACTGCGGCGAGCAGTTGCACATCGCTATGGGCATGATCGCCG
The DNA here is from genome assembly GCA_937904325.1 of uncultured Planctomyces sp. Classification (GTDB taxonomy): domain Bacteria; phylum Planctomycetota; class Planctomycetia; order Planctomycetales; family Planctomycetaceae; genus JABMPE01. The sequence goes on along the minus strand of CALGTK010000100.1, from coordinate 5,569 downwards.
AAGAGGGAGCTGGCGCCGTCGTCTATCTTCCTCAGGAAGGGCGTGGTATTGGACTGACCGCAAAACTAAAGGCCTACCAGCTTCAGGACGAGGGATACGATACGGTCGAAGCCAACCACAAACTTGGCTACAAGTCAGACCAGCGAGACTACATGATCGGCCTGCAGATTCTCAAAGATTTGGGTTTGTCAAAGATTCGTCTCCTGACAAACAATCCAAAGAAAACGGAATCGTTCGAGCAAACCTGGGATTTGAAAGTCGTTGAGCAGGTCCCGTTGATCGCCCCACCTGTTAAACAGCGTGAACATTACATGGCCACTAAACGCGACAAGATGGGCCATCACCTGCCTGGAAAAGACTCTACTGAGACTTCAAAGTAGTCGGATTCGTAAGATGTGGCTCAACAAACCGAAGTGTTGCCACTCCGGCTATGATTTCAATTCATCCCCATGATGTTCTGGCTTACGGAAATTACAAGTTGAACCGCATCCCTGACGAGATGGTCTGCCCCGACTGCTCATCGCCGCTGGCGGTGTCGGGTGACGTCGTTGCGTGCGAAAAGTGCTCGACGACTCATCCTGTCTTCAATGGAATTCCGCGGATTGTTGAGCAGGAGCATCTTGCCAGTTTTGGCCTTCAATGGAATCGCTACGAAGTCGCTCACGACGACGAAGATCGGGCGACGTTCGAAGCGAAGACGGGTTTCAAGCTCAGCGAACTTTCCGGCAAACGAATTCTCGACGCAGGCTGTGGCGGCGGGCGTTATTGCAAAGTTGCCGCGGAAGCCGGTGCGTCCGTTTTCGGAGCGGACCATTCATCGGCCGTCGAAAAAGCATCAAGCCTTTGCGGCCACCTCGAAAACGTTTGGCTGGTTCAGGGCGATCTGAAGAAGCTGCCGTTTCGAGAAGAGTCTTTCGATCTTGCATTCTCAATCGGAGTCATGCATCACGACAGCGATACCAAAGCCGTGTTTGACGCCGTCGCGAAAATGGTCAAGCCTGGCGGAAGGATGGCCGTCTGGCTCTACCGCTTGAACACCTGGCCGCAGGAAGTGATCAACAGTTTTATTCGACGACGCACAACAAAGATGGCTCCCGAAAAACTCGAACCGTGGTGCCGTCTCGGAGCCTTCTTCGGCGGGATACCGCTGGTCAAGCAGTCACTCAGCAAGGCCGTCAACTTCAGCACGCATCCCAACTGGGAGAATCGCGTCTGTGATACATTCGACTGGTACGCTCCGGCCTACCAGTATCATCACACAACGGATGAACTCAGCGGTTGGTTCCGCGACGCCGGGTACGATGACCTGGTTGCCCTCCCGCCAGAGAAAACCGGAGCGTTCTACCGCTGGACCTGGCGAAACAATCTGATTATCGGCAGCGGCGTCAACATCCAGGGCCGCAAACGCGATTCGTAAGACTTACTCCTCGGAGGATGATCTCAATGTTTGATGCTCAGATTTCCCGTCGTAACTTTTTTGTCGCAGGCGGCTGCAGTCTTGTGTCAGCCAGCATCGCAGATAAAGCAGCGACTGCAGCTGATTCTTCAGCAAAGAATTCGATTTGTGTTTTTACCAAGCCATTCAACTCGCTTGCATACGATGAGCTGGCCGATCGAATTGCCGAACTCGGTTTTGACGGCATCGAAGCTCCTATTCGTGAAGGCGGTCATATTGAACCCAGGGCTGTACCGGATGAACTTCCGAAACTGGTTGAAGCTCTACGAAAACGAGACCTCGAACTGACGGTGATGACGTCGGACATCAACGATCCGAATGATCCTCTGACTGAGAAAGTGTTGAAGACTGCATCAGAACTTGGCGTTCGTCGCTACCGGATGAAGTATTTCAAATACGACTTCAACAAGCCGATTCTTAAACAGATCAACGAGTGGCGACCGCAGTTCAAAGACCTCGCCGCCATGAACAAAGAACTCGGTATCACTGCCGTTTATCAGAACCACGCCGGTCGCAATTATCTTGGAGCATCGCTCTGGGATCTCCGCAGGCTGCTTGAAGGGATCGCTGTAGACGAAATCGGAGTCGCGTACGACATCCGCCATGCTACCGCCGAAGGCGGGATGAGTTGGCCAGTGACGTACCACATGATTCAACCGCACATCGATACGGTCTATGTCAAAGACTTCATTTGGAATGAAGGCGTGAAACCTCAAAACGTCCCGTTGGGTGAGGGCCGGATCGACGGTTACTTCTTCAAGCTGCTGAAGAAGTCAGGGTTCAAAGGACCGATTTCACTTCACGAAGAATACCTCGATCACCGTAAGCCAGAACTTGTTCCTGAACATCTGGCAGCGATCAACAAGGACTTTGCGACGCTCAAGAAATTTCTCGGCTAAGAATGGCTTTAAAACAACTTACCGAATTGGATTGCCGATGGTGCTGACCGGGGCAAGTCACCGCTTTTAAAGCGCCGGATGCCAGGGCCATCGCTCACAGCTTTACACGACTTGTTACAGCTCGGGGATTGGATCGTCTGAGGCGACGTCTGAACCTTCCCAATTGACCTGGCCATTTTTGAAAGTCAACACGCGGTGCGAACTTCCCGGAGCTGGCTTGCGATCGATCTCGGGGATCCACTTGCGGTGCTGCGCGATGACTGCCGCGTATTTTGGATTCTTCGCGAGGTTGGTCCACTCGTTGGGATCTTTCCGCATGTCGTACAACTCTTCGGTGCCGTCGGCATAAGTGATGTATCGCCAGTTTTCACTGCGGATTCCGTGGTTGCCTTTGTTATGAGTCGTGATTGCCGGCCATTCTCGATCGGCGTTTGTATCTTTGAGTTGCGGCACCAGGCTGTGACCTTCGAGCTGTTTGTTCTCGGGCAGGCCGCAGAGCTCCAACAGCGTCGGGTACATGTCGAGCAATTCGGCGGGTTTTGTACAACGTCCTCCGGAAGTGATTCCCGGGCCGGCGAAAATCAACGGCACGCGAGTCCCGTCGTCCCAGAGCGTGTTCTTGCCAGTGATGAGTTTCTCACCAAGATGCCATCCGTGATCTGACCACAGCACGATAATCGTGTTGTCGGCCTTGCCGCTTTTCTCAAGTGCGGCCAGCACACGAGCCACCTGGCTATCAACGAAGCTTGTGCATGCGAGGTACGACCGGCAGATGTTTTCCCACTGGTCGGCTTCTTCCAGAAACTTGAAACGCGGCTCAGGAAGCTTCCAATGCAAGTACCATGAGAATCTCGGCGTGTCGTCGCGGTCGTGCTTCATGATCGGAGGTAGAAGTGACTTGCCGTCCGGATAGAGGTCAAACCATTTTTGAGTTGCGTAGCACGGAACGTGAGGCAGGAAGAAACCGACCGACATGAAGAACGGTTCTTCAGGCGTGTCCTCAAGTTGTTCGACAGCCCAGCTCGCCACTCTCCAATCGCCCTTGTCTTCGTCTTTGTGAGGAAAGACTCCCCAATCGACGAGCGGATGTGCGGAGGGAGTCTTAACCAGTTTTTGTTTCGGGCGAACGCCAACACCGGGCGGGGGGCCAATGACGTCGAATTCAGTATCGTTTTTCCTTCGACCATTACCGCCGTGGTAAATCTTGCCCGTAGTAAATGTCTTGTAGCCGTGCTTGTTAAGATATTGGGGCAGCGATACCAGATTCTTGAATTCGTCCAGCGTTCGAAACCACGGCGACAACCCGCAGACTCCGGTGGTCGATGGTCGCAGCCCGGTCATCAGGCTCGTGCGAGAGGGATTGCAGAGCGGTGCCTGGCAGTGGGCGTTCAGAAAAACCGTGCCACGTTCCGCGAGCTTATCGATGTTCGGAGTCTTCACTTCCGGATGCCCGCCCAGGCAACCGATCCAGTCGTTCTGATCGTCGATCGCGATGAACAGGATGTTTGGCTTTTCGGCAGCCTGAATCCTGATCGTTAAGATGAACGTCAAAAACAATCCGACAAGTATCTTTGAGAGCGACGGAGCTGGCTTCGACATCGAGATTCCTCGTTCGATATGGCTGGTGCGGTGTGTCAGTATCTGGAAAATGCCGGCTGGCAAATTTCGCGATAAGCTGACGGGCTTGAATGTTAAGACGCTCAATGGCGAAGTATAGAAGTATATCTGGAATCATGCTCGATTCCGAATACCCGACAGTAGTATGGTGTGGTCAGGGATTGTGAATCTTCAGAAGCAACTTCTCAAAGGTACTGATTTGTGATCATGGCCGAGGTGATCGTGTTGGAGAAGCAGCCTCGCTGGGCTCCTGAACTGCAGCGACAGTTCTCTGATCAGACCGTAGTTGTGCGTGCCTGTCGAGATGTGGCCAGTCTGCGTGAACGAGTTACCGCGGCTCTGTCGTCGGAAAAGAATTGCGTCGGTCTACTTGATCCAGCAGGTTGGCCGGGTGAGTGTCTGCCAGTCATTTCATGGTTACGCAGCCTGAAGATTCATGTCGCGGTTGTCGGCTATCCGGGTATCGAGTTGCTCGAACCGTCGCTGCTGGAATTAGGAGTGACGAATCTTGTTCTGCCTCCAATCGCCGGTCACGAAATTGGCGACGCGTGTCGCAGACTGCTGAGCCAACATCCGGTACAGTCTCATGGCAAGGGCTCGCGTTGACGCATGCTTCGCACGAAGTTCTGCTCGGTTTTGGCTTCAGTATTTGTTCGGACAAAGGCAGGAATGCGGAATGAGGATTATTCGAGGGCGATTCGGTCGACGAAAACTTCTGAGCAATCCCGGAGACACGACGCGGCCCATCACCGACAAGGTGAAGGAGAGCCTGTTCGAGTACCTGGAAGATGAGCTTCAAGGAGCGCGAGTGGCTGACATTTTCGCCGGTACGGGAACGATCGGTCTGGAGTCACTTAGCCGTGGAGCCACCTCGATCGTCTTCTTTGAACGAGATCGTAAAGCGGTTGAGCTGCTTCGCAAGAATGTCGCCACGCTTAAGATTGAGGACGAGACACTCTGCTGGGCAACGGATGTCATGAAAACATCGTTCCGCCCGAAAAACTGCGAAGGGATGACGCCGTTCGATATCGCCTTCTTCGATCCGCCATACCGCATGGTGCAGGATATCGTGCCTGGAAAGTTGCTGTTCAAGTCGTTGGAGCGGCTGGCTCGAGAAGACGTCACTTCAGAGAATGCTCTGCTTGTGTTTCGAACACCCAGCAGGGCGGTCTTTCAGCTTCCGGATCTGTGGCAACTTGATCGGAAGCTTGAATACTCACGGATGGAAGTCCACTGGTTCCGCAAGAAGTCTTCGGAGGAAACAGACACATCGCAGGAAGAAGAAGTTCCCACGGATGAACTGGTTCCTGAGGAACCATTGACGACCGCCGAAGGGCAGAACGAAGACCCCGACTCGAAGTAGTGGCTCTGCAAAACGTCGGGCAATTGTAGTCTTCGCAGTGCGACCGGGCTCTGAATCAGAACGACCCTCTCCCGGAACCGTTTCTGCCTGGCGACAACCTGCGTGCCGTCGGACCGTTTTGGTCTTGGGGAGGGTCTACGCTTAGATGGCGATTATTACTAATCGACTATTGCGTAAGCTCTGATGGATGTCAGTTTACAGTTCGAAGGATCATCAGTGTTTGGAGTCGGATAA
>CALGTK010000099.1 GCA_937904325.1 uncultured Planctomyces sp. | reverse complement strand
GTTTTCTTCCGTGTCGGTTGAGAATCTCATCGTGAGACGCTCGGCCAGGTGACGGTGACGAGTCTCCTCTCAGATGAGACACCCGCCGTCGATCGTATCGACGCTCAGGTCGAGGCGGTCAATTTTGGGCCGCGATTCCCAGCGCGACCCTCGCGGGGAGACTCTTTCGAATCAGTGTTTCGCAGCGTTTCCAGGTCTTCGTGAATCAGCTCCACAAACCTGTCTGCCGCGTTACTGAGTCTCCGATTCCGCTTATGAATAACACCGAGCGGTCGAAACCACTCTACGTTTTCCAGTTTGAGACTGACCAGCGAGCCGGTCTCAACGCCTCGCTTCACCGTTGCTTCAGGAAGCAGGGCGACTCCGACGCCGTCTTCAACGGCCCGCCGGATTTGCTCGACGTTATCAAATTCGTGGACCACGTTCGGCGAAACCCCTGCCGCACGCAGCCACCGATCGAGCTGTTTTCTGACTTTCAGCTCGGACGTAAAGTTCACGAGGTCCTCGCTTTGGACAGCCTCGATCGGTGCGGAATCGTAGCCTTCAGCGGCCCGTTTCGCCAGCGGATGGTCTGGATGCACGATCAGAGAAAACGATTGTTCCTGCCACGGAATCGCCGCGAATTCTGCCGAGTCTTTCGGAAACGAGACCAGTCCGATGTCCGCAAATTCGGTGCGAATTTGATCGTAAACCTGTTCGGGATGGACGTATTCGACACGCAGGTCGACGCCGGGAAAAGCGGCTTCAAAATGGTGGACGTACGAGTCCATCTGAAGCAAACCGATGGAGTAAATGGCGGCGACTCGGAGCTTTCCCGTAACTCGCCCCGCTACTGCTTGCACCTCAGTCTCGAGGCGTTCGAACCCGGCCAACAGCTCGCGACAGCCTTCGAAATACCTTTGTCCGGCGGGAGTTAAAGCCAACGGTCGGTGGCTTCTGTCGATCAGTACCAGCTCCAACTGCTTTTCGAGATGTGCGACAGCCTGGCTGACGGACGATTGGGAAACCCCCCGCCGGTCCGCCGCCTTTGAAAAGCTGCGGCAATCTGCGACTTCGCAGAAGAGTTCGAAATTGCGAAACGACATAAACGACAATGTATAAGTAAAACAAGATAGGCGTACGGCATATTATTCGTCTGATTGATGACGTTAGTTTGAGGGGCGGAGACCGTCAAGGTACTGCAGCCTGCTGGAAAGCTGAGGCGACGCACGGGAACAAAAGGCGTCACGATAAAGACAACGGGAAATTGCAGAGGCAACTGAGCCAGCAAACGCCAACCTTGTTCACCTCTGCGATCCCCTGTTGAAATCTTGCCGCGTCTGTTCCGTTGGCTGATTCGCGTTGTGCTCGGGCTTCAGCGAAGCTCGTCCAGCTCGACTTCTTTCTCATTTTTTGCGTCAGCTCCGAATGAATTCTTCAATGCGGACGCTTGAGCGGCGACCGTCTTGTCGGGGCCAGTCATCTTGAAGAAATAAATTCCTTTGTCCTCGATGCCGAGGATGACTCCCAGCATGCGCGATCCTGGCGCAGCTTTGGTCTGGCGAGCGATCGGCGGTCCGATGGGCTTATTGTACGTGCCGGAGATTTCAACGAAGAAGTAACGGCCGGTTTCGAGGGCGCCTTCTTTGACTTTGACTTCGCGTTCGTTCGTCTGGAACTGTCCAACCCAGCGATCGATGTTGGCTTTTGCTCCGCCGCCAGCTCCGAAGTTGAACAGAGCCAGCTCGCCGTCTTCGGTGTCGCCTTTTAACTTTGGAATGGTGAACTGAGCCAGTCGAAGCCGACTGCTCGGCTTGCTCTGTTTCCAGATTTCAGGCACGTTGAGCTTCAACCCTCCCTTTATCGCGACTTCGACGGTCTTGACTTCTGTTTTCTTCGTGGCAGGTTTGTCAGTGGCTTTATCTTCTGCCTGCGTGAAGGCAGGCAGCACCAGCAATACGGTACTGCAGATGATTCCAGCGAGTCGGGTAGTCATTCGAATTATCCTCGGTAAGGAATGGGTGTGAGGTGGTTAATAATAGAAGTGGGGTGGTTAATAATAGAAGTAGTGCAGGAAGACGGCGGCTGAGCACAGCAGGCTGGCCCAGAAGCGGTCATCGCTTGGTAGTGGGACGACTGACTCGGTACCCGAGTCATCTACGGTGGTTCGTCGGTTCAGCGAAATGTGCCGCTGGAATGACGCAAACGTCACGACACCAGCGAGACACGAAGCCGCACCAGGAGTAATTGTCTCGTAAACCATCAGTACAGCGAGGACTGCAAAAATGGCGATGGTTCCCAGAATTTGGACGACCAGATTCCTGAGGTCCGATGGTCGATGTCCTCCCACATCCGTCCAGTTGAGGCGGCTTTTTTCCTCGTCCGGACGAGTCATCATACTTACGATGATATGTAGTAACGCGGAAAGCGGAATCACGAAAACGACTCGATGGAAGAAGTTCAAAGAGGGGCCGAACGTTCGCGAAACGGAAGTGAACTTTGAACTGAGACCCTCGATGACCGGCCGCAGTTCGTCATGCGACATTTTCGTGTATCGGTCTGGAAGTTTGTTGATGTTGATCTCTTCGACGGTGGTCTGGCCAGCCAGGACGTCGTAGAACGGTCGAGGCATTCCGTACTGACTGTCGTAAACTTCGACGGCTGCCCACGAAAGAACAACGCCGGCGATGATGGCGCAGAAGGCTCCCGTGGCGGTGCCGCGTTTCCAGAACATACCCATGAAGAAGGCAACAAGAATTCCCGGCGTCAGGTAGTTCTGGTAGTTGACGATCTGCAGGAAGAAGTTCTTGTCAGAGTTCGGATCCATGATGAATAACGCCAGCAGAGTTGCCAGCAGTACGAAGCCGATGATCGAGATGCGGCCGGCTCGAATCAGTTGTTTATCGGTTGCGTTGGGGTTTATGTATTTCTGGTAGATGTCCATCGTGACGATGGTGGCCGCTGAGTTCATCATCGAGTCGATTGACGAAAGGATCGCGCCGATCAATCCCGCTCCGATGATTCCGACGAGACCGTAGCCGGCCGGGATGACGTACATGACCAATTCCGGAAATACGGCGTCGGGCGAGATCGTTCGGTCGGGCATCTTGTCGCGGAACAGGTAGAACGCGGCGACCCCTGGAGCAATCGCGAAAAACGGGATCAGCAGTTTCAGGAATCCGGCGGCGATAATGCCGAGGTTGGCGTCGGAATCAGACCTGGCTCCAAGGGCGCGTTGAACGATGAACTGGTTTGTTCCCCAGTAGAAGCAGTGCATCGCGAACAGGCCGGTCAGCACGCCAGTCCACGGCAGGTCCGGGTTGTTGGATGGAAGATAGACGTGCATTCTCTGCACGTTGCGAGCTTCGGCCTGATCGAGACGCATCATCTCGCCCCAGCCTCCGAGTTCTTTGAATGTCAGAATCGCAATGGCGATTCCGGCAACCAGCAGCAGCATGGACTGCATGAAGTCCGTCCAGACGACAGCTTTCAGTCCTCCGAAAATTGTGTACGCTGCCGAGATTCCGGCGAGCAGTATGACGAATAATGCGTAGTAGTGGAATTTGACCTTCGTCTTTGTAGGAGCCGTTTCGGTTGATCCGGCAACTTTTCCACTTGAAGCCGGTGCGTCGTCGTCGGCAGTATTTGAAGCCGTAGTGTCTGCGGACTCAACTGCGGACTCAACTTCG
>CALGTK010000098.1 GCA_937904325.1 uncultured Planctomyces sp. | reverse complement strand
CGGTGCTTGCTGCGGGGATTGTCTCCAGTGCCTCTGCCGCAGACTCGTTCCGCATTGATAGCTCAACTCTATCTGTGCCACGTGACTTGTCCGATGATTGGAGTCGAGTTAAACGACGAGGACTTTGGTCCAGACCAAACGGCATCAATCTTACTGAAGATGGTGAGTTCGTCCGATTTCTTGGTCGGCATTACATGTTCGACTTCACGAAAACAAATATCACTGACACTGATACAGTAGCGGTTGTCGCTGGTACTCCGAATGGGGTTGCCATCGCCACATCCCAAAACTCAAAGACATCAACATCATTCATGTTTACATCGCAGGCAACCTGGTTTGTTGACGGCCATTGCGTCACGTTGACCCAGGACCTGAGCAGGCTGATCGATTCTAAACGCGAAGCATTAGAAGCCGGACTTGGGCAAAGTCTGGCAGAAATACAAAGCTCACTCAGTCAAGGAAATGTCGTCCCTCAAACCACTACAGTCGTCTGGGCTCAGTTCAGAAAAAAGACGGGGCAATTAGTTGCCTGGCCCGTTAAGGGACTGGCTGCCGATGACCGAATACTGCTAATGCCATTCGCTGACCTGGCTCTTGATCTTTTCGAAAACGTACTGCTTCCAACGGCTGAGTGCATCGAAATTAATGATCCTCGGCAAGATCTCGTAAAGAGTGGCGGGAGACGGATGCCAGCGTCGGATTCGCAATTGGTAAGTTCCGATCAGTTTCAACCACCAACAAGTGGTACCAAAGAGCGTCCAGTACGAACAACAAGACCGACCAAAAGCAAGAAGCCTACACGGCCCAAAGAGCGTTTTGGCGTGCTTGTTACTCAGTTCGAAGCAGCCCCTGGCTCACTCTCCTTTAGTGCTGTTGGATCGTTTGTTAAGTGCATTTCTGCTGTAAGTAAACAACAAGCTTTCGCAGTCGCCCGAAAGAGGTATCGGAATAGGGCAGTGTCTCCCACCGAACGTCGGTCTTCGTACAGATTCGCTTCATCCGACTCAAGCGAATGTAGCCAGGATCAAAGCGGTCAGCGTGAAGGCACCGGAGGAGACGAAAGCGGATCCGATTCTGGAGCCCCTTCTTCATCTGTCGATTCTGGACAATTGCCCGAATCCGATACGCAGCCCGAGCAGCCCCTTCCATTTTCAGATCCAATATCATCGATGGAAGATGACACGGACGACCCCCGTGAAGTCGACATCGCCGACCTGGAAGCTGTTCCCGGTTGACTGTCCTGAACCGTTGAGTCTCCTCAGGGTTCTGGCTCACCAATTGTTTGACAGCAGTGCGTCTTAAAACGAGTTGGCAGATGAAGAACAACGCTTTCAGCAGCGATGCACGCTTACGAGTTCCAATCAGGGGCTTACTGAATTCAAACGGGAAGCGGCCTTCTCGAAGCGGTTTCACTCTGATCGAACTGCTTGTCACTATTGCGATAATTGCGGCGCTTGCAGCCTTACTTTTACCAGCTGTACAGAACGCCCGAGAAGCATCTCGCCGCAGCAGTTGCCTCAACAATCTCAAACAGCTCGTGCTTGCCTGTCAGAATTATGAGTCTGCTCACCGAACCTTGCCTTCTGGATATCTTGCTGGCACCAACGGACTGACAACAGTCTCTATCGAACCACCTATGCAGTTTCCTGTGTCTCCGTCCGGCGGCGGAGCATTAGGACCTCTATTTACAGAGTGGTACGTTTCGGACGACTGGAGCTGGCAGGCCTTGATCCTGCCTCAACTCGGACTTTCCAATCTCGGCGTCAACACGTCTGAGCCCCGTGGGACATCTTCAAACCTGCTGGCGACTCAGGTGCCGGTGGGAGTTTTCGTCTGTCCAAGCATGTCACGCGGAGGATCGTTGGTTGTTGCTGCTCTCGGGAACGGACTCGGCGTTCGATTTGAGCCATCGAACTTCCGAGGGATGTCAGGAACAAGTACAGATCCGATGTTTTCGTCTGGCGAGAGTGCCAGTGACGGTTTGCTGTATGAGAACAGTGCAGTCGCATACAGAGATATTCGAGACGGCGCCAGTCAGACAATCCTCTTGATAGAGGCAAATTTCGGGCTTTGGGGTTGTGCGGCAAGTGCATGGACACGCGTGGCTGATGACGACGGAGACAATATTCCAGACTGGGGCAGCGATGGCGTGCAGCCAACGCTGCAGCCCTCCGTATTTAACTCGTGGCTTCACGATCCCGGAATGTCAATGGCGATGTCTCCAGGCGGTTTTCACAGGGACTGTGTGAATGCGGCGATCGCCGATGGCAGCTGTCGTTCTCTGTCAAGAACGACGAACTTGTCAACTCTCCACGCCCTCAGTACCCGTAACGGAAGCGAACGCATTTCCCTTCCGTAAATCTTCTGGTTCCGCTGAACTTACCGGAAAATCTGTGATCTCCTCCCTGAAATCTGATCCATGTCAAATGCGAGAATCTTCTTTGCCTGTTGTCGCCAGTGCAGAATCGGCAGCTCTCACGTATCCTCAGAAACATGGAAGCTCAACAACTGCACCCTCACCTGCTGAACATGACAGGCTGAATGCTTCGACAACATCACACCGGCAAGACTCAGAGTCTTTCAATGCAGGGACACTTTCGACAACTCAAAACGAATCCATTAGACCCTCGGCTGCCGAACACAACACAAATTCGAAGAACAGCACCGAGCAGAAGCAGCCGTCTGAAAACTAATTTCCGGGTGTCCATACCGAGCGGGTAATCGCTGAATTTCACGAGGCCGTCATCGCGATTCCCATTTGCATGATCGCTCGACGGCACGTTTCCAATCGGCATAACGTTGATCCATCGAGGATCGATCGGCTGATGGTGTGAATTCAGCAGCACGCTGCCAGTTGGTGGAGACGTCTGCCGTGCTATGCCAGACGCCTGTTGCCAGGCCCGCGAGATACGCGGCTCCCAATGCAGTCGTCTCTCCGACGACTGGTCGCTGCACGGCAACATCCAGCAGGTCCGCTTGAAACTGCATCAATAAAGTATTTTCTGTCGCCCCGCCGTCGACTCGAAGCAGGTCCAGCGACTGGCCACAGTCGCTCTCCATCGCGTCGAGAACGTCCTTTGTCTGGAAGGCAATTGCTTCTAAAGCCGCCCGGGCAATGTGGGCACGCGTCGTGCCTCGGGTCATTCCAATCAGTGTCCCGCGAGCATCGGCGTCCCAGTACGGAGCACCGAGTCCCACGAACGCCGGTACGAGAAAAACGCCGTCAGTCGAATCAACACTCTGAGCCATTTGTTCGACTTCATGAGCATTATCGAAAAACTGCAAGCCGTCGCGGAGCCACTGCACAACGGCGCCGGCGACGAAGACGGATCCTTCCAGGCAGTAAGTGACCTTCCCATCAATTTTCCAGCCGACCGTTGTCAGTAGTCCATTGTTTGACACAACCGGCTGATCTCCCGTGTTCATCAGGAGGAAGCAGCCAGTGCCATAGGTGTTCTTCGCTTGTCCCGGATCAAAACACCCCTGCCCGAACGTAGCCGCCTGCTGGTCCCCGGCAATGCCAGCAATCGGCATCGACGCTCCGAACAATGCAGGATCGGTCTCGCCGTAAACTTCGCTCGACGATCGAACTTCCGGCAGCATCGCAGGCGGAATGTCGAGAATCCTCAGTAGTTCGTCGTCCCAGTCGAGCGTATGAATGTTAAACAGCAGAGTTCGACTTGCATTGCTGACATCCGTAATGTGAAGTTTCCCGCCGGACAGCCGCCAGGCCAGAAATGTGTCTACGGTGCCAAACAGAATTTCGCCGCGTTCAGCACGAGCACGCAACCCGTCTATTTGATCAAGCAGGTATCGAATCTTCGTACCGGAAAAATAAGCGTCAAGCACCAGCCCTGTCTTCTGCTTGAACGTGTCCTCGTAGCCGTCATTCCTGAGCCGCTCGCACAAATCTGCAGTAATTCGGCTTTGCCAGACGATCGCATTCGCAACAGGCTTCCCCGTATCACGCTCCCAGAGGATGGTTGTTTCACGTTGATTGGCAATCCCTAACGCCGCAACCTGATCCGCATCGACTCCTGATTCCGCAAGTGCCTGCCTGGCCGTCGTCAGTTGCGATTCCCAAATGGCCTCTGGATCGTGCTCTACATGTCCCGGCTGAGGGAACAGTTGAGCAAACTCATGTTGCGCCTTCGCAACTGCCAACCCGTTCTTCGAGAAAACGATCGCCCGACTGGAGGTGGTTCCCTGGTCCAACGCAAGCACATGCTCTCTCATGGTGTCCTTCCAATTTCATATCACAAGTGGCAGACTGATTTCTGATCCCGCTTCAACTGATTTCAGCCCGCCTTCCAGAATCTCCTGAGTGTCGCGGCAAACTCGGCCCTGGCATAGCAACTGGAACGCTTCTCCAGTACGAATGCCGTGCATGAAGTGAGCCGCCGAGTCTGTCAGATGCTCTGCCACAGGCGGAACTTCAACTTCGCTGCCTTCGGGATCGTCGGCCGTCGCCAGAAGCAGCCGCCCACCCGCCCGAGGCTCGACCATCAGCGTCCCGGCCGAACCATACAACGCCGTGGTATAGCTTGTCAGTTTTCCAATTTGTGTCCAGGAACCTTCAGCCGTCGCCATCCCGCGAGGGTAAGTCATCGCCAGTAGAGCGTTGTCTTCAACAATGATGTTCTCCTTGCAAAAGCGACCGGTCAGTGCCGTGACTCGACTGGGCACACCCATCAAAACTCGAGCAAGTACCGCTCCGTAACAGCAGTAATCCATCAGGGCTCCGCCACCATTCAACTGTGGATCGAACAACCAGTCACAAAAAGCTGGTGAGCATCCCAATTCCTGCGGACCTGCGTGCGCGGCTCTGTACTTGACCTGCCATAGATCGCCAATCGCGCCCTCATCAGCCAGATTTAACGCATATTGAAGCTGCGGCCACCAGGCAAATGGCCAGTTAACCATCAGCCGGACATTGTTCTGCCGGGCCGCTGCCATCATCGCATCTGCCTGTGCAAGCGACGCGGCCATCGGCTTTTCGACCAGCACGTGCAGTCCACGTTCAGCCGCAGACACCGCGAGGGATGCACCTTCGGCATTGCTCGAGAAAACATAAACTGCGTCCAGGTCATCCTTGTCCAGCAGCGTTTCGTGGTCGGCTACTGCGTCAATCTCAAACTCGGCAAGAAACTTCTGCCGCAGTTCCTCTCTC
>CALGTK010000097.1 GCA_937904325.1 uncultured Planctomyces sp. | reverse complement strand
TGCACATCATGTAAGTTGCGCCGGGATGGTTTGGGTCGGTAGTATGCATCGAGCGAACCACGCATAGGTCGTCCACTACCGAGCCAAGTTGCGATGCTAGTTCGGAAAACTCAATTCCGGATTTTCCATAGGGCTGGAATTTGAACTTGCTGCCCATTAGCGGTTCCGTCTTGCCATTCGTATCCTTGATCGACACCGTCTGCCCATGGCGCTTATTGAGTTCCGGCTTGGGGTCGAACATATCCATCTGGCTGGGGCCGCCGTTTTGAAACAGCAGGATTACCGACTTGGCTTGGCCCACAAAGTGGCCTGGCCGGGGTGACAGGTCAGATGTTTGGCGGGAAGCGTGCGGGTTCGATGCGCTGGCCTCATTGCTTTGCAAGAGATACGCCAAAGCAGCGGACCCTAATCCGAAACCGCTCTGCTCAAACATCTGCCGTCTTGTTATAGGTGAAAATTCAAACATGTCTGATCATTACTGCAAATAAAGGAATTCATTACTGCCCCACAGGGTTTGACACAGGCTCCCGAGCGCCTTCTGGGCCGCCGCAATATCCGAAGACTCTGTCTCACGGAATAGCTTTGTTTGTTGTTCCACATAGTCTCGCGACAACTGGAGTTCTTCAGCTGTAGGGTGTCTCCCATACGTCAACCGAAACGCCAGTACAATCTGTTGGTCGCGTGAATCA
Organism: uncultured Planctomyces sp.; assembly: GCA_937904325.1. Classification (GTDB taxonomy): domain Bacteria; phylum Planctomycetota; class Planctomycetia; order Planctomycetales; family Planctomycetaceae; genus JABMPE01. Next base: position 3,523 of record CALGTK010000097.1, on the reverse strand, counting down.
CCAGCCTGCTGTATCACGCGGTTTGCGAAATAGGTGGCGTGCTCCATGACGAACGAGTCGTTCATCAGGGTCAGCGATTGCAGGACGGTTGCCGAAGAATCACGCTCGCACACGTTTCCCGTGACAATTGGCTTATCAAATACGTTCAGCAACGTCGGATTGTAGATTCGCCTTTGCAACAGGTACAGGCTTTGTCGCCACTTGCCGGTTGGCGCGGATTCCTGATCGGCGACGGTCACCATTCCCGTGCCTCTGTGATACTCCAAGGGGATGGGTGGCCCGCCCAGTTTAAGGTCGACCTTGCCTCCGATAGTAAGCATGGCATCACGTAACACTTCCGCATCAAGACGCCGTAGTCGCATCCGCCACAAGAGTGTGTTATCAGGGTCAATTTTCTGAGCCTGCGAGTTGCCATTTGGAGCGGAAGGGTCTCGGAAGGAGGACTGTCGATACGCCGCAGAAAGCAACATCTGCTTAACGACCCGTTTCAACTTCCAACCGTTATCTCGAAAGTCGTTTGCCAACCACTCCAACAGTTCCGGATGTGTGGGCTTAGCACCCGACAAACCGAGATTTTCCGAAGTCGTTACAATTCCTTCACCGAACAAACGCTGCCAGATGCGATTAACCATCACGCGCGCCAACAAACCGGAAGCTGGTGACTGCTCGTCCGTCAACCACTGGGCAAGGGCGGTACGACGACCGGTCGTTTTGGACTCCACCGACCCGACTTCGATTTCCTGATCGGGCAATAACGTTTCAGAAAAGGGACTGGACAACACCCTCAGGAAGCCTGCGGACACTTCGTGACCTGGATTATCGAATTCACCCCGTTTAAACAGATGCGTCGGTGGAGCCGGCCCAACGTCGTACATTGCATGAATCCAACCGTGAGACTTCTTTTGTGAGCTTGCATCGTCAAGTTGCTGTTGGTATTTCTCGATCGCCTGTTTTTCTTCAGGTGAGAGCGCGGCATCGATTTCCGTCGGTTCGATTTTGACCAAAGGTCCTAACTTATCAACAAGGTACTTTTGCACGTCGTTGCGTTTGTCGGCCGGGACATCCAACGCCACTTTCAAATCAGAACTGAGTGCGTTACGGGGATTCGCAATTTTCGCGGTGCGAGCCGTCTGCCAGCCTTTGCCATCGTGAAGGTCGTACTCCCAGAGAGCACCGGATTTCTCGGTAAGCGTAATGCGAATCGCGTAGTTCGAGTTCTGCCCGCCAATGTCGACGGGCACGGTGAAGTCGCTCTTCATCGGATACAGAAGCCGCCCATCCAGCGCGGACTGATGAAACCCGACGAGTGGCTTGGGGGGCACGTGCCCTGGGTACTCCTCGAACTTCGGCAGCAACCCGACGATGTAATGCGCGTTTGAATTGCCTTTAATGTGCAACGTCATTCGCAGTCCGTTGCCCTCATGCACCGCAGGAAACGACTGACGACTGTGAATGATCTGCGTGTTCCATCGGTGGCGGGTCGAGGCTGAATTCTCGAATATTATCGAGCCGTTCGCCTGCTTAATCGACGCGGCATCGTCATTCACGATCGTAACCCAACTCGACTCGTTGATGCCGTCCGCGTTGAAGTCGTCGTCGAGAGCAACGTGGGGCAGGCTTTTAACCTGCGTTTCTTTCCCCTCTTCCGTCGGGTTAGAAACCTGCCCGGCGGGATACTCCAGCGTGACCCGGTCAACCGACCAACTTCCACCGCCATTCAACGGAGCCGCTTCCATAAAAACCTGAAACTGCATCGTTTTGCGTTTTTCTTCATAGCTTTCGACAAAGCCAGCCAATCCCATAAGGCCCTCGTCCAGCTTCTGCTCGAACAGGCTCAACTCGTACTTCTTGCGGATGCTATTGATCTGTTGGTTCAGTTTCGCCACCTGTTTGGCGATTTCGGCGTTACGCTTTTTGAGCGCTGCCAATTCTTTGGTCGAAACATCCGGCAGTAGTCGCTCTTTAGGGTTCTTCCAATTCTTGACATTGAACGCCGGAGTGAACAAAGCCATTAAACTGTAATAGTCGTGCTGGGGAATCGGCTCGAACTTGTGACTGTGACATTTGGCGCAGTTCAAAGTCAGGCCCAACAAACCGGTAGCCATATCTTCCACGGTTTCATGCACCACCGACCAAATGATGAACTGCCGCGGGTCTTCGAGGCTGATGTCTTCCACGGTCCTCAGATAACCGGTCGCGACCAACTTCTCGAGAATCTCCGGCGTGTACTTTTCGGAGTCGCGCCAATCGACCAACTCATCGCCTGCCAGTTGTTCAGTAACGAATACGTCATACGGTTTGTCAGCGTTAAGTGAATTCACGACGTAATCACGATACCGCCATTTATCGTCGATCATTCCAAGGGGCTTACTGAAATCTTCGTCGAAGCTAACCGTATCGGTATAGCCGACAATGTCCAGCCAATGCCTCGCCCAACGCACCCCGAATTGTGGAGACATCAATAAGTCATCGACAAGCCGTTCATACGCATCAGGTCGCGTGTCACGAACGAACGCCTCAACTTGTTCAGGAGATGGCGGCAATCCGATCACGTCGTAGTAAACACGGCGAGCCAGCGTGGCCCGATCTGCTTCAGGTGAAAATGACAAACCGTTCTGCTTCAGCTTCGCCCACAGAAACTGGTCGATCGGTGTAACAACCTGATTGGTGGTTTTCACATCCGGCACATCGGGACCAACCAGTGGACGAAATGCCCAATGATTGTGTTCGTCTTCGGTGAATAGCGACGAGGTCACCTGTTGGACTTCTTCATCCGCCGAAAGTCCAGTAATGATCCAGGATGTGAGGACAGCGATCTCATCGGCAGACAGTCGTTCATCCTCGCCGGGGGGCATGTCACCGCTCGTGACCATGTCCAGTAACACGCTTTTGGCGGGATTGCCATTGATAACAGCGGGCCCGTTGTTGCCACCAGCCAACATCGTTGAAACCGTACGTAAATCCAAGCGGCCTTCGCGTGCCTCAGCGTTGTGACAGTCGAGACAATTGGCGGCCAAAATGGGAAGTACATCTTTTTCGAAACTGGGCGGTGGGGTGTTGTTCTCAAGGGTCAGCGATAATTGCAATCGGGAAATGTCGAAGAAATGCGGTGTGGCAGTACCGTCGGCGAGGGCATCGACGACGAAATAGATAAACTCTCCGGCCCTAATGTCCAGATTCTCGGCCGAAAACTCTTGTTTCTGTGTGGGAGTGCCGAATTGACATGAGCCGGCCGCCAGCGAAACCGGCTCAAAGCCTTGCCTCAGATTTGGCGCCGGCCCTCGCTCCAGGTGCCAGTTGAAACGACCTTTTTTCATGCCATGTTCAATTGAGCCGGCGATCGACAGTGTTCCTGTCAGCGGACTGCGCCAACCGATGACCAACGCATGTTCCGTCCCCGGAGCCAACAACAAATCGCCGGATTGAAATTCCAGCCCACCGTATGTATGCGGCTTGTGGTTCTTCACGATAAACAGCGAGAAATCGGGCAGCGTGTAGATCCAACCGGTGTGTGGACCGCCCC
>CALGTK010000096.1 GCA_937904325.1 uncultured Planctomyces sp. | reverse complement strand
TGCTGAGGATCGTTGCTGGTGTGTTGCGAGCAGCGAGTGCCGTGATGAAGCCGACCGTTCGTGTCAGGCTTCCGCAACTGGACGGCGTTACGAAGAGCCCAACTGATCAGTAGTGTGGCGAGTCTTTCATCGATTGCCCGGCCCGCGACCTTGCAGCGGACCAGGTAGGATCATGATCTGGAAGCGTCGGCGGTTCAGGACGCGTGTCCTGCCAGTTCTCAGTTCTAGCCTGCGAGAGACACCGCGTATTCTACGAATGAGTTCGTTCAGGTGAGAATTTTGTGCATCACTTCGCCGAAGTCTCGATCCAGACGTTTGCGACCGGGGAGTTCGAGTTGCCGTGTGTCGAGACCGAGTTGGTGCAGCACCGTTGCGTGCAGGTCGGTTACGTAGTGACGGTCCTCGGCCGCATGAAAACCCAGTTCATCCGTCGCACCGTGGACGATTCCCGGTTTGACTCCGCCTCCGGCCATTACGACGTTGAAGCCATGAGGATGATGGTCTCGTCCGGTCGCTTTTGCAGCAGTGCTGCCGGCACGAACTTCGGCACCTGGTGTTCTGCCAAATTCCGAACCAACGACGACCAGTGTTTCATCGAGCAGGCCTCGTTGCTTCAGATCCTTGATCAAACCGGCGATCGGCTGATCTACCTGCTTTGCAAGCTTTGAGTGGCGTCCCTTGATGTCGAGATGCGAATCCCATGCTCCAGCGCTGCCGGTATAGCCGTGGAAGAGCTGAATAAATCGCACGCCCCGTTCAGCAAGGCGACGTGCGGCCAGACATTTCTCGCCGAACGCTTTTGTTGCTGATTGATCAATTCCGTACAGCGACTGCACACTCTTCGATTCCTGCTGGAAGTTCATGACTTCCGGAACCGTTGACTGCATCTGAAAAGCCAGTTCGTACGACTTGATTCTCGCCTGGAGTTCTTTGTCTTCGGGATATCTGATCCCGGCAGCGCGGTTGAGTTGTCCAAGAAGACCAAACATCTCCCGTTGCTCATCGATCGTCAGATTCTCTTTTGCCGAATGAACGAACGAGAGTGGACGCTTCGCATCGACTTTCAGACGAACGCCAGCATATTTCGGACCGAGATAACTTGAACCATGAGTCCACGCCGCCCCGCAGCAGTCAGCACTGGGATTTCCCAGCACGACGAACTCAGGGAGATTTCGGTTGGCTGTTCCCAGGCCATAACTCACCCATGAACCAACTGTTGGATACGCTCCTTCGGTAATCTTACGCCCCGTGTGGTAAGTGAGCTGAGCACCGTGATTATTGTCGATCGTCCACATCGACCGCACGACGCACATATCGTCGGCACATGATCCCATGTGTGGAAACCAGTCACTGGCCTGCAGTCCGCTCTCACCGTACGACCGGTAGCCCGTCTGCAAGGGCATGACTGCTTTGTAGACCTCGCGTTTCTGTTTGGATGGATCGAGGAGATTCTCGTTGATCTTATCTTTGTTCAGAACGTCGTCCGCGAATGGCGTCTCCTCGATCGACTTACCGGCGTACTTGTTGAGAGCCGGTTTAGGATCGAAGCTCTCAAGGTGGCTTAAGCCTCCGATGAAAAATATCCAGATGACGGACTTCGCTTGAGCTTCAAAATGTTTGCCCTGGTTGGGGGCCGAAGCTTGAGCGACTCCATCTTTAAAAAGGATGGACGACAGAGCCAGGCCGGTCAGGCCCATGCCTGTTTCAGACAGAAAAGTACGGCGATCGTTGATTGGCGAGTCAGACATGGCACAAGTCTCGAAGAACGCAAACGAAAGAAAAGTCGCTAACAAGTGAGTGTCAGTAACGCGTTTAATATCGACAGACGAGAGTTAACGGATCGCGATGAAGTCGTTGTGATTAAACAGAACGTTAATTAGTTTCTCGCAGCGCGGCAGCGTTGCCGGTGTCGTTGAATCCTGTTGTCCATTGCCGAGGAAAGTTCGACACAGTGCGGCTTCCTCGGGTATTGGACGTCGCCCAAGAACTGTCAGGTACGCTTCTTCAATGAACGACTCCGGCAGGCCGTCGGTCGCTGCATGAAGTCGTTTTGCCAGTTTACTGCTGCCTTCAACGGTCAATGGACTGTTCGCCAGCGCCAGGGCCTGGTGCGGCTTGATGCTGTTTTCCCGCATGTAACATTCTGTCACGCTGGGGCCGTCAAATATCTGCACAAACTCAACCAGCTTCTCATGAGCGTGCCTCAAATAAATGCTGCGGCGCATCGACTTTTGAGCGAGCTTGTTGTCGATGTCCGGCCCGCCCATCGTTCGGTCGATGCGTCCTGAAATATGCAGCAGATTGTCGCGGACGATTTCACCTTCCATTCGCCGAGTCGGCATTCGCCAGAGAAAGTGATTGTCCGGATCGGCTGCTGCGTTCTCGACGTTTGACAGGCTCGACATGCGGTAACTCGCGCTCGTCACGATGAGCCGGTGCATTTCTTTCATGCTCCAGTCGCGTGCCATAAACTCGTCGGCGAGCCAGTCCAGCAGCGCGGGATGCATCGGCAATCGGCCGTTGGCGCCGAACTCGTTGACGGTCGGAACAATCGGCTGCCCGAAGTGCCGCAGCCAGATGTGGTTCATGGCGACTCTGGCTGTCAACGGATTTTCGCGGGCGGTTAGCCACTTTGCGAAGGCGAGTCGGCTGCCGTTGCTTTTGTCGAGATAAATACCCTGCTTGCGAGGTTCGTACTTTGTGGTGACTTCGGCAGCGAGTGCCTTTTCGGCAGTTGCCAGAGATTTCTGAGCGGCGGCGACAGTCTTCTTTGCCGTTGCCAGAGACTTAACCGCTTTTGTCTCAGCGGTCTTGTTCATGTCCTCTTTGGCCTTCGCAATAGCCGCATCGGCCTTTGTCACGGCCGCTTCGCCGGTCGACAGTTTCCAGCGAGAATCGCTGACCGCCGCCTGACGCTGCAGTTCGACCAGCTTCTTCGCGGCGGTCTTCCACTCTTCGGAATCTTTCCGCCCGCCGTCTTCCAGAGCTTCGATCTCTAACAATGCCTTCAGCGTCGCTAACTTTGAGTCTGCTGCTTGAAGAGCGACTTCGTTTTTGGCGTCGGCTACCACTTTCTCAGCCTGTGCGATCAGATCACGCTTCACGAATTCGCGTCGTTCCGGCTTCACAGCGAGCAGTGGCAACGACACCGGTTCCACAACAAACGAGCCTCCCAGCGATGCCGGCACGCCTGCTGGGATCGCCTCGTCCTTCAACGGTCGGCGTTCGTCTCCACTTTCGAACAGCCACGTCTGCACGGCGAGCGTGTTGTCGTAGGCTCGCGGAATTCCGTTCTTTGCTGTGTCGAGCACTCCGGGAACGCGATCGGTACGAACGCTATAGCGCTCGAAGATCGCTCGCATAGCGTAATAGTCGCGCTGAGAAATCGGGTCGTACATGTGGTCGTGACATTTTGCACAACCCACCGTGATACCGAGGAATCCCTGCGAGGTATGCTTGACGACGTTGTCCATCCACTGGTTGCGTTCGTGGAAGTAATTTCTTGCGAGAAAGCCGGTCGCTCGAACAGCGTCGGCGTCTTCCGGTGCGAGCTCGTCGGCCGCAAGCATCTCAACCAGCATGCGGTCATACGGCTTGTCCGCGTTCAACGACTCGATGATCCAGTCCCGCCAGTGCCAGATGTGTCGCTGACTGTCCCGCAGCGACGCCTTGTAACCGGCCCAGTCGCTGTACCGCCAGACGTCCATCCAGTGCCGGCCCCAGCGTTCACCGTACGCCGGATCGTCGAGCAGTCGGGCGACGATATCCGCATAAGCGTTGCTGTTCGTTTTCGATTCTTTGATGAACTTTCGAATGACGTCCGGTGAGGGGCTCAGGCCGGTGAGGTCGAGATAAACCCGGCGCAACAGGACTTCCGGCGGTGCTGGCGTCTGATGTGTCAGGCCTCGTGATGCGTGTTCTGCAGTGATGAAACGGTCGATTGGATTTCGCACCCAGCCTCTTGACGAGACTTGGGGCAGGGCGGGCCGCACGACGGATTCGAAAGGCCGCCATTGATAGCGACCGGAAAACCCGGCGAACTCAACCAGCAGCGGCTCAAGCTTCTGGAGGAATGCCTCGTCGGGTTTGTCGTCCTTGATTCCCGGCTGCGTGCCGGCGAGAAGTTCTTTCAGATTCGAAACGCCGTCACCGTCAGTATCTTCGCCGGCAACGAGCATCAACCGGTCCCGGATGTCCGTGCTTCGATTGGCTTTTTCCTGAGTCTCCGCGGCGGCGTGCAGGCGATCTCCGAAAGCGTTATGTGGAAACTCGTCCAGCGACTCCGCACCGTTGGCGTCCACACGCACGTGACACACGGCACAGGTATCAAGACGGCTCGGTAGATACTTGCCAAAGTAACGTGAGAAAGCCTGCTTGTTCGCCGGCGTCGCGTTGGCCAAACTCGGTATTCCGCAGACGGCCAGACCGAGCAACAGAGAAAGCTTCCGAACAGGAGCGATCATGGGAGGACCGTTGAGGAGCAGGAGGCGGGAGTGTCTGACGTCTCACGGTCAGACATGAATTCAGTAGCGGGACTGCGCAGTCAGCTTACCCCAATCAGCGATTCGTTTCATGTTCTCCTGTGAGAATCGGAAGTACTCCAGATGTGCCTGCAGGATAACTTGCTGCTATTCGCTCAGTCTCGTGCGGATTCTAATTCGAAGAGAGTTCCAGAACTGCCAGTACCGGACGATGGTCGGAAGCGATGGATTCTGGAATCACCTTCGACTCAACGACACGGAACTGCGAGGACTCTCTGTAGAAGACGTAGTCGATGCGTGATCGGGGTTTTGTGGCAGGAGCGGTTGGTGTCGCAGTTTCGTCGATCGCGTTTGTCCATTTCTTCAGCAACTCGGTGATTGGCTCGGCGTCCGGCACCGCGTTCATGTCTCCGGCAAGGATCGTCCGCAAGCCGTCGTCGTCAGCCGCGAACAGCTTGTTGATCGCCTTTGCTTCGGCGACACGATCGTCCGGCACGTTGTGCTGGAAATGCGTGCTGACAAACCGAAGCGGTTTTCCATCGGGACCCTGGATTGTGACCGCGATTGCGCCGCGAGGATACGTCGTGCGTTCCTCTGTGCTTTCTGTATAAGGCAACGGATGAATGGCAACGTCGAGGATCGGCAGCCTCGTCATCACGGCATTTCCGAACAGTCCTCCCTCATAATGCTGAGTCGGACCGAACCTCGCTGCCAGGCCGGTCAGCTTCGACAGTTCCCGAACGTCGTGAACCCGTCCGGAGCGTTTCACTCCGACATCGACTTCCTGCAGAGCGACCAGATCAGGCTTCGCTTTGTTGATCACATCAGCGAGTCGCGCGACGTCGTACTTCCCGTCGGTCCCCAGGCACCAGTGAACGTTGTAGCAAAGGACTCTTAGTTGGTGCGGAGGTTCGGCAGTCTCCGCATGAGGTGACGATGCCAGTGCCAGCAGGAAGGCTATCACTGCAGCCTTGATGCCAAAAGTTCGGGAAGAAATTGATTGAATCAGCGAGGTTCGGAGATTTGATTTCATGGCAGACGAGCACTTTATCCTTGAGGTTTGTCGCGAGGTCACTGACTAGAACATACCATCGTGCCCCTCGTCAGGAAATTGCACCACCCATTGCGGAGATTGCTCGATGAAGAAGATTCCCTGTTTTGCTTTCACATTGTTGGCTCTTGCCTGCTTGCTGAGCACTGAAACGAACTCGACGGCGAACGCTGCCGAATCTACGGTGGCCGATCAGAAATACAACGTCCTGTTTATCATCTCCGACGACCTGACTTCGACCGCGTTGTCGTGCTACGGCAACAAAGTCTGTCACACGCCGAACATCGACCGCATTGCCGCGCGAGGGACGCGGTTTACTCGAACTTACTGCCAGGGCACTTACTGCGGGCCTTCGCGAGCGTCGTTCATGTCTGGGTATTATCCGCACGCGACGGGCGTGCTTGGCTATAAGAGTCCTCGTCCTCAAATCGGCGACCGCGCGACGTGGTCTCAGCACTTCAAAAATAACGGGTACTACGCTGCAAGAGTCAGCAAAATCTTTCACATGGGAGTCCCCGGCGGCATTGAAGACGGCGGCCACGGCGCGGATGACGAGGCATCGTGGAGCGAACGGTTCAACAGCGGCGGCCCTGAATGGAAAGCTCCCGGCGACGGTGAAACACTGGAAAATAATCCCGACGGGAAGAAGCCGGCCGTTGGCGGCAACACGTTTGTGGTGGTCGAGGCTGATGGCGATGACATGGTTCACTCGGACGGAAAGACCGCCGCGAAGGCTGTCGAGTTGATCGACAAACACAAAGACGAACCCTTCTGGCTGGGCGTTGGTTTCGTGAGGCCGCATGTACCATTTGTTGCTCCACGCAGCTATTACCCGCCGTTCAAGCCGTACAACAAAATGCTGCTGCCTGAAAAGGTCGATGGCGACTGGGACGATATTCCCAAAGCCGGCATCAATTATAAGACCAGTGTGAACATGAAGATGGACATCCGCCGGCAGAAGAAAGCCGTCGGTGGCTATTACGCTTCGGTGGCCTTCATGGACGCTCAGGTCGGCAAAGTGTTGAACGCTCTGAACAAAGCCGGCCTCGACGACAAAACGATCGTCATCTTCACCAGCGATCACGGCTATCACCTGGGTGAGCACGACTTCTGGGCCAAGGTCAGCCTGCGGGATGAATCATCCGGCGTCCCGCTGATCATCAGCGTGCCGGGCAAGCAACCAGCCGTCTGTAATTCCCTCACCGAGTTGCTCGATCTGTATCCGACGATTTCCAGGCTCTGCGGTCTGGAAGTTCCCGAACGGCTGCAGGGCAAAGACATTTCAGCGATGCTTGACGACCCCACCGCCCAAGTCCGAGACACCGCCTTCAGCGTGGCTCCTGCCCGCAAAGGATTCCTGCTCCGCGAGAATCGCTACGCCTACATCCAGTACAAGGAAGACGCTTCCGCCGGAATCGAACTCTTCGACACACAGCAAGATCCGCAGCAATACACAAACCTCGCGGCGCAATCCGAGCACAAACCCCTCGTCGATCGCTTCAAAGCAAAGCTCGCTGCAAAACTGGCAACCGTCCGTAACAACGACCTTGGCAGAAACTAATCACGATCAGTAACGCATCGACTTACCAGTCAGAACCGTCATGACACCCTATGTTCTCGTTTGCACAATTCCACTGCATCCTGGCTGAGGCAATTGATTCTGGTGGCCGCTTGTTCCGTTGGCACCCAGGTAATCTAAAAGAGATTGTCTGAGCCACCCTGTGACAGGCCGTGCCGCAGGCTCACTTGCCGCGTTCAGGCTGAAGCTTGCCGACAAACTCGCTACCTTGCGTGACAACGACCTGAAGAAAACCTGACACTCGTTGTGAAGCTGATTGGGTTTCCCGTTCTGTCCGATCTTAGGTATTTCACTATGTCGCGTCGAAGCCCTTCCGGTCAAAGACAGCGAATCGTTGTCGTGGCGTGTCTGTCGTTTCTGGCGGCTGCCGGAGATACGTCTGTCAGCATCGCTGGTGAACCCGTGCAGCCAGCGGGTTTTAAACACGCTGGCGTCGTCAAAGCATGGGGTCAGTACAAGCACAAGCTGACGTTCGGTAAGGGGCAGACACTCGCGTTAGTTGATGATGGGTGCACGCTTTCGAAGCCGGAGTGGTCGAAGTCTGACGGAGACCAGCCCAAGGTGCTTGTCACTTACGACAGCGTCGATGGCGACGACGATCCGAAACATGAAGGCCGAGGATATCACGGTTCGACGATCGGTATTCCGTCGTCACTCAACTATGGTGGCAAGTGGGGAGTCGCCTACAACAACCAGGTCGCCGTGATTCGAGCCCTGGAGTGCTGCCACTGCAAAATCAGCGACGGTGCCACCGTAGCCGCTGCGCTGCAATGGATCATCGATCACCATCAGGAACATCGGATCACGACGGTGAATCTGGCCCCAGTCGACGATAAAGCTCACGGAAGTTCGGTGTCCACAGCGATTGACGCCCGGCTGACAAAACTCAGGGAACTCGGCATCTGGGTCAGCGCTCCGGCGGGCAATCACAATTTCACCGACGGCATATCATGGCCTGCCTGTCAACCCGACTGTTTTGCAGTCGGCGCTGTCCGACCGGGGAAGGACGAAGTATACCTGGATCGCCACGACAAAGTAGAACTGGTTGTACCGGCTGCTGCGACTTCTTCGTCAAACGCGATCGCCTGTGGTTCGGCGATGGTGATCAGGGAAGCCATTGAGGAAACCAGTTACGACTGGAAACAGGACGGCTCCAACATTCCCGCTGCCATTATGACGATCATGCAGAAGACCGGCGTCAAGGTTTACGACCCGGCGACGAAACAGAGTTTCCAGCGACTTGATCTGGCCGCAGCATTGGCCCACGTGTTTGACGCTGCAAAGCCAGCAACCGCGATTCAGTTTTCCGAACACCTGATCGCCGACAACTATGCCTATGCGTACGGGATCGGAGCGGCCGACATTGACCGGGACGGAGATCTTGACCTGACCAGCGCCGACTATACGCCGCACAACCGACTGTACCTCTTTGAAAACGACAGTGACGGAAAGTTCGTAAAGCACGTCATTCAGCAGGACGACCCCGAGCGGCTGGAACGGCATATGATTGGTGACGTCGACGGGGATGGCGATCTTGATGTCGTTATTGTCAAGAATCTTCGAGGAGACCTGCTCTGGTTTGAGAACGTTGGAAAACTGACCAGCGGGGAACTCTGGCGCCGACACGTTATCACAACGGATCTGCCCGGTGCATACGACGTCGCGCTGGCCGACTTCGATCAGGACGGAGATCTCGATGTGGCGGCATCTAGCTGGTTGCTGGGAAACCAGTTCGCGTGGTTCGAGAATGACGGGACTCCAGCCGCTGGCGAGTGGGTAAAACACACCATCGAAGAGGATGTCGCCGAAACGCGAACCATGCGTGCTGCCGACTTCGACGGTGACGGCGATGTGGACCTGCTGGGGACAGGACGGAAAGCCAATCACGTCATCTGGTACGAGAACACTCCATCGGGCGAATCGATCGCGTGGATGAAACACCTCATTGACGACTCGTCTAAATGTCCGGCACACGGCAGCCCAGTCGACATGGACGGTGACGGTGACCTGGACGTCGTGATGGCATTGGGATTTTATTACCGACCCGGATCCGGTGACGACGCTGCGTCGCTCCACCGTGATGAAAATCAGATTGTCTGGTACGAAAATTCGGGAAATCCGAAAGACGGACTCTGGATGAAACACGTCATTGGACCCCGATTCGACGATGCCTTTGAGGCGACGGCCGCCGACCTGGACGGTGACGGAGACATCGACGTTGCGGCCACATCCTGGAGAAACCCCGGTCGCGTTGCGTGGTTCGAGAATCACGGTGATCCACGCCAAGCGTGGACCAGGCACATGCTGAAAAATAACTGGCGAAGCGCAAACCACATCATCATCGCCGATCTGAACGGTGATGGTCGGCCGGACATCGCGGCGTGTGCCGAACACGGCAGTAACGAACTTCGCTGGTGGCGTAACGAAGGGCGCAACGGAAGGTTGAGTACCGAGAATGAAAACGATTGATGATAACCTGATCTGGAGCGTTTCCGGAGAATTGACATGAAGCTGGATCGACGGGATTTCTGTGTATTCGCAGCCGGGATAGCTGGTCTGTCTGTTTCGGGACGACCAACGTTTTCCAGTGCCCAGAATGCGATTCGCAAGACGGAAAGATCGTTTGGCCGAGAGGTATCAGCGGACCTTGTCATCATTGGCGGTGGTCTTGGGGGCTGCGCGGCGGCGATTGCGGCGCTGCGAAATGGTCAGCACGTCGTTATGACGGAAGAGACCGATTGGATTGGTGGGCAACTAACGTCGCAAGGCGTCCCACCTGACGAACATCGATGGATTGAGTCATCTGGTGCAAACAGCTCTTATAGAAAACTGCGCAGTCGTATTCGTGATTACTACCGAAAGAATTATCCGCTGCTGGAATCGGCTCGGTCGAAACGAGATTTGAATCCAGGCAACGGGAATGTTTCTCGATTGTGTCAGGAGCCGCGCGTGGCGCTGGCCGTGCTGGAAGCCTGGCTCGCGCCGTATCGAGCATCCGGACAACTTCTGGTACTGACCGAGCATCGAGCGATTGCAGCCGACGTTGCGAATGACCGGATTCTCGCCGTCCAGGTTCAGTCCGTTCAGTCCGGGCGAGACCGCGTGCTGGTCGGAAAGTATTTTGTCGACGCAACAGAATTGGGAGATTTGCTTCCGCTGACCGAGACAGAGTTCGTCACTGGAGCCGAGGCAAAGTCCGAAACGTTCGAACTCCATGCCGCCAGGAATGCGGATCAGGATAACCAGCAGGCTTTCACGATGTGCTTTGCTGTGGACCACCTTGCGGGAGAAGACCACACGATCGACAAGCCGGTTAGCTACTCATTCTGGCGTGACTTTGTGCCAGAAATGACGCCCGCGTGGCCCGGACGGTTGCTCGACTTCACGTACACCCATCCAAGGTCCGGTCAGCCAAAGCGACTTGGCTTCAGTCCGACCGGAGGACGGACCTTGAATGGTGCTTTAAACTTGTGGACGTATCGGCGAATGATCGATGCCGCCCAATTCGAACCAAAGGCTTTTCCAGGCGATATCAGTCTGATTAACTGGCCGCAGAACGATTACGTGCTTGGCAACCTGATTGGTGTTTCCGGCGACGAATCACGCCAGCATATAGGACGTGCTAAACAGTTGAGTCTGTCGTTGCTCTACTGGCTTCAAACAGAAGCTCCGAGATCTGACGGGGGAACGGGATTCCCCGGGCTGCGACTTCGACCAGACATTATGGGCACGGAAGATGGTCTGGCAAAATACCCGTATGTCCGCGAGTCGCGAAGAATCCGCGCAGAGGTCACCGTTCTTGAAGAGCACGTGGGACGCGACAACAGAGCGATGGTGACGGGCGAGGAACCATCAACAGTTCGAGCCGCTGAGTTTGCCGATTCGGTCGGCGTTGGAAGCTATGGGATCGATCTGCATCCAAGTTCGGCAGGAGACAACTACATCGACTTCGCGTCGCTGCCGTTCCAGGTTCCACTTGGTGCGTTGTTGCCGGTGCGGGTCTCAAATCTAATTCCAGCATGTAAGAACATTGGAACAACACACATCACCAGCGGCTGTTACCGCCTGCACCCGGTCGAGTGGGGCATCGGCGAGGCTGCCGGATGTCTCGCCAGCTTTGCCATGACCGAGAATCTGACTCCGCGTGCGATCAGAAACACAGAAAAACGATTGAAAAGCTTTCAATCATTTATCCGCAGTCAGGGTGTAGAAACCGAATGGCGACCGGGATAATCGATGACAAATTGTTGCGAGGGCATGCTGTCCTGCCACAGCCACTCATGCAGCCACAGACCCCTTTTCTAAACGGCCACAATGTGGCGGAAAGCGAGGGGGCGTCAGTTCCTGCCGGCCGGCTTGTCCTGCGTAATTCGAACTGAACAGCTGGCGGGAACCGTCCCTGCGATTTTTCGACCAGTTCCGTGGTCTGAGGCAGGCCTTTGATGTAGCCGTTCGTGTAGAGG
>CALGTK010000095.1 GCA_937904325.1 uncultured Planctomyces sp. | reverse complement strand
GATCCGTCCATGATCACGCCGTTGCTGATGGTGTTGTTTGTAATCCGTGCAGTCAGAGTCCCAGTCTGAGTTCCGCTCAGAAGAATCCCGCTGCCACCCATGTCGAGGCTGTTCATTTCGATGTCATTGAGAGTCAGTGTCCCACCATTTGCAGTCGCATTGATTCCGCCAAGAGGGCTGCCGGTCAGGTTGTTATTGATCAGACTGGCCGTCAACTGAGCGTTGAGAGCACTATCCGTCCGGAAGTTCGCACCGACTCCAAAGTTACCAGTGATCGTATTCGCACGAACCAGCAGATTCTGGATATTGCCTTCACCGGTCGACAGTACAGAGATGCCATCTCCGCCGAAATTCAGGATGTTGTTTGCAAGGATCGTAGACGGCAACAGGACTGAATTATCGGCCGTTGAAACTGCAAATCCCGTCGACTGGGCAAGCGTCGTTCCATCCGGAATAAACACTACGTTTGCAGTATTGTTCGGATCGGCTTGCAACAACCCCGTTAACTGCTGACCGGTTGAAAAGGCCACGTCAATCCTGCTGTTTAGCAAGTTGGCTGCAAATACAGGGTCGGTCCCGTCGGCCAGGTCAATATCCAGGTTGAACGTGAATGTGTCGAGGTCTTCCCCAACATCAAGCAAACCATTGACTGCATCGGGGACACCGTCTGCGTCGGTATCCAGATTAATCAGTCTGTCTTCACCAGCATCGAGAATTCCGTTTGCGGCATTGAAGCTGTTAAAAATGAGATCAACAGTCGTCGCCAGATCGGGAACGGTAGCATTTGCATTTCCGCCGTTAACACCTTGCAATCCAGTGAAAACGTCAGTGTTGTTCAGAATGCTGAACGGTGCATTAACACCATCAACCTGTGCGGCCGCGGGAGCGAGATCCCAAACGATGCTGGTGATGTCAGACCCTGCGGAAGACGTGTTGACAAAATTGAAGGGTATCGTCGACGTATCGATACCGTCGACGATGGTGAAACCGAGACTCCCTCCGCCAGCGCCTTGAATTGAGTTCCCGATAGCTGCGATTCGACCGACAGCCGTACCAGTCAATCCAAAGTTCACACCGCCACCAAGGTTTCCGATGATCTGATTGGCATCGACGAAAAGCGGCACATCGAGCTTACCGTTGCTGTTCGTGTCCTCACCCGCGTCGAGCACTCCATTGAGATTTACATCTTCGAAGTAAAGGAAACCCATATCCAGATCGAGAGAACCGCTGTCGGCTGTGACGTTGAGGCCAATTCCTGTATTCCCTGTCGAACGATCCAGTTCGCTCCCTATCGTGTTGGCGACAAGTCGGAGGTCAACATTCGCGTTGTTTGTTGAGGCGACTCGGATACCGTCGCCACCATTCCGTATGACTGTATTTCCAACGAAAATGAATCCGCCATCGAGGTTTCCATCGGCGTCACCGAGATTCAGGAATCCATCGCCGTTTCGATCTTCGCCAGCATCAAGTACGCCATTGCCGTTGGTATCCTCGTTGCGATCTTCGCCGAGATCGAGAACGCCGTTACCGTTCCCAATTGCAAGCTGGCCATCGCGATTCAGATCCTCGAACACGTCGAGTAAGCCGTTGCTGTTCAGATCTTCGCCAACGTCCAGAACACCGTTCAGGTTCAGATCTTCTGACAGGTCCAATGTCCCATTGCCGTTCAGATCCTCACCAGCATCAAGTACGCCATTGCTGTTTGCATCTTCGACGAGGTCCAACACACCATTGCGGTTCAGGTCTTCCAGCGCATCTTCACCAATGTCGAGTCGACCATTTGCATTGACGTCTTCGGAAAGGTCGAGCCGGCCGTTTTCATTCAGATCCTCGCCAATGTCCAGTATGCCGTTGCCGTTCGCATCTTCGGACAGATCGAGAATCCCGTTGCCGTTGATGTCTTCCGGGCCGTCAAGCAGGCCGTTTCGATTCAGGTCTTCGGTATCCAGTCGACCGTTACCGTTAACGTCTTCACCAAACTGGCCAGCATTGAGCACTGATGAGTTAGCGGCAAGAAACACACCGTCGCCGATGTTTCGATCGGCCGTATTATCACGCATTGTCAGATTGATAGTACTCTGAGTCGCTCCAGCATTGATAACAAAGCCCGTCCCGTTGCCCGTATCAAACTGACCGTTCTGATTCACGTCGTCGCCAAAGTCGAGCACTCCATTGCCAGCATCAGCTGCGCCGTCGTTGTTTGTGTCTACAGTCAGCAGGTCTTCGCCAAAATCAAGGATCCCGTTGCCATTGATGTCCTCAGAATTCAAAATGCCATCGCCGTTAACGTCGGACTCACGGGCGGCCAGGTTCCCGACCACTCGAGCGTTAATTGTAGCTCGGTTGCGTGCGGTGATAGAAAATCCGGCACCGGTGTCGAGCACCAGATTTCCGTTCGTATCTTCGCCCGCATCAAGTACTCCGTTTCCGTTGGCATCTTCGCCGGCATTGCCAGATGCAAAGTTGCCAACTGCAGAGCCGCTACTGGCCAAGACGTTAAAATCGGTAGCTCCAAGTTCCAGATCCAACGTTCCGATGCCATTGTTTTCAAGCAGGAAGCCGTTAACTGACTGACCACTCGAACCGAGAAATGCATTTGTGTAGATACTGGTGGGATTTCCAGCGGCGATCGTTCCCGTAATGTTCTGCAGATTTACTGCTGTCTGATAATTGCGGAAGGTGTTGTCGTGAATGCTGATTCCCTGCACGCCGCGAGCCTGCATGATCGAGTTAAAGGCCCCGGTCGTCGTCTGACCATCAAATACGAATCCAGCAACTTCGGTGTTGTCTCCAAGGATGTTGACAAGGCTTGTGCCAGGAGTATTCCCGGCGGTATTGCTCCAGGTCGGCGTTGTGGCGGCAGCGTCAAGGCCAGGAAACCGCAGCGATCCCAGTGGCGTCGTCATCATCACGATTTGCTCGTTGAGGAATGCTTCACTCAACAACACCGAATCACCGGCAAGGTTGTACTGTCCCTGCACGCTTCCACTGCGAACCAGCGTCAGCGTGTTCGTACCAGGGTTCGGAATATCACGAAAAGTGTTGAACGGATCGTCGAACGTACCTGTACCGTTGGTTGTGGCGTTTGGATCAACAACGATGACATTATTAATCGCCGTTCCAGCTCCACCAGCCGCTCCCATGGCTGGAATGGACAGCGTCGTCACCGGAACCTGAGCAGGCCGAACAGTTCGGTTTGTTGTGACTCGGTAACGACGTTCGACTCGATCGAGAATTCTGTCGACGACCTTGCGAGGACGAAAAAATTGCTTCGGACGTCCACCGGGCAGTTGCAGGACGACGGTACCAAAAAACTGAGTTCCGAAGGCTGCGTCATCGGTGACATTGATGCCGAGTTGTAGATCGTTTGACAGATTGACGTCGGTGCGGAATGAAACACCGGTTGCATCTTCAGCATCGGGAGTTTCGAAATGATACGCACCGACGTATGACGAAAATCCATATTTACCGAGTAGCGGCGTCGGGCCGCCGACTTCGACGTTGAAGCCGCTGTAAGCAGTTTCGATCCCCTGTATGGCCTCGGCCGTAATCGGAGTTCCAGGAACGAGCGTTCCCGTCAGTTGTGTGTTGAGAATGTTGGTTTCATCACCCAACGCGATGTAACCATTCGCGTGAATGGTGAACCATTTGCCGACCGACTCAAAACTGATCCCGGCCTGGTCGTACGAATTCTCGTTTCCGTCGTCGTAGTCCCAGAAACCGGACACACCAGTAATGCGATTTCGGAACTCGTCGTACCATCGGAAACCGGTGCCAACGGTCCCTGAGCCGCCGCCGTTCCAGGTCGCTGTCCCGCGAGCATCCAGAAAGACCAGCGAACTGGAGTTTTCAAACGTGAAAGGCAACATGACGTTAACGGCTGATTCGCCGTCGCCTGTGCTACCAAGCCATTCCCCGATCCGAGTTTCCAAAAGGAATCTCGGTCCGAGTTCGTCCTGCCAGACGGTTCGATTCGGCACGGAATAGCCTTGCCGGCCCCGAGGCGGAATGTAGTCCGGCAGCGCATAGGTCGGAACCTGTGCGACTCCGCCGTGCTGGTTCGCCGTGCTGGCAACTCCGTCTGAACCCAGAGGATTCGGTGTGGATGGTTGGCTGCTCACACGGGTGACGCCGTCCTGGCCAAAGGCTGGGGAAACGGCCGTCACTGCGGCTGAGGAACAGAGGAGTGCTCGAAAGAGTCTCGAACGCTTCTGGCTCTTCATCAGAAGTACCAATTCTGTGCGTGGAAAAATGGGGTACCTGCCCCCGGAGGGAACGGTTCTTCCGGTTATTCGGCCAAATCCGGACTTCCCGTTGAGTCAAACCAGGCCACACAATCAGAATTTCCCGAAACACCACCCGGTCTTACCCATCTTTCCAACTAACGAGAGCTCTTCGCCAATCCGCACAACCTCATCTTGAGCAGTTCTGCCGAATCGGATATCCACCGGCCCGCCTCCGACGGGATCCCGGTTTAAGGCCGACCGAGAAACCGCACCAGAAGCCCCACGCTTCCCAGAAATTCGCAGGCATCCCTCGTTAAATGGCTGTCGAACGCTCGTCCCGGCGGAGCCCCGGTGATCGATGCTTCGGGAGGACACGTGATGAAACTGATTCTTGGACTTGTTGCCGCCGCGTTTTTCGCGACACCGCTTTACGCGCGCGAAGTTCCGTTTGATGTCGTCGTCACTGGCGACAGCGCTCTCGTGTGGAGCGGGGCGGGCGAAAAAGACTATTACCCGACTCAGAAACTGACTCGCGGCGACAAAGTCCGGGTAATCAGGGAAGGCTACGGCGGCTGGTACATGATCGAGCCGCCCAAGGGCAGCCACAGTTGGATCCGCGCCGAATTCGTGAAGCGGAAAGGTTCTAATAAAGGAATCGCTACCGAAAGCACGGTCGATCGAATCGGCAGCCTGCTTGACCGCAGCGACCTGAGCATTATCCACAAGGTGGCCGAGGGCGAAGTCGTCACGATTCTAGGCAAGGCGACCATGCGTTCGCGCAGCGGTTCAGTTGAGATGCTCAAGATCGCTCCGCCGCGCGGCGAATACCGATACATCAACCACCGCGACGTCACACCGGCCGACGAATACACAGAGCGGCCCCATCTGATGGCTTCACCTCAAAACGACAGCCCAGCGTCTGGAGGTCAAACCGCCGCGTCTCTGAACTCACTGATCTCCCGTTCATCCTCGATCACTGATTCGAACTCAGAAGTCGCGACTGGGCCTTTCGGCAATCCGATTTCAATCGGAAGTTCAGATCCTTCTGAAGTCGGCCCTTCAGTCGCCGAGTCGGCCGGTCCTCCGGCAGTTGGCAGTAATGCCTTCGAGATTAATGGAACAATCGGTGACTCCGGACAAAGTACCTCCACGTCAGGTTCTCCAGGATTTCAAACACTCAGCAAGCTTCCCGATCATCTGCCTGGCTCGGCTCGACAGGGAATCTCGATGCCCGGCGTCCATTTCGAAGCGCCGCAGCCCATCGGTCAGGCATCGATCCCTGTAGAAGATCGAGCCGCGATTGAAAACGCCTGGCAGAACGTGATGCAAACCGATGGACGGTTTCGGCAGATGCTCAGGCAACCTGTCAGCCAGTGGAATCTTGGTTCTTTGAAGACTTCTTACACTGCTTCTGCGGACAAACTGTCGAGCCCCTCTTTGAAGCGACAGGTCGAAAACCGCATCGCCGCCGTCGATCGGTATCAAAAACTCTACGTCGACCAGATCGCGATCGAGCAAATTCTTTCACAAACAGAAACCCGCGACGCCGCGATCCGGCAGTCGTACATCACAAAGTGGCACTCAGTTTCGACCACGAATCCCCCAACAACGCGAATCCTGAAACCGATCGCCGTTCCCGGCCAACCTTCAGCTCCAGGTCCTGCCGCACGCGCCGCTGAATCACTGACAGGGACGCCAGCAAAGTATGCAGGAGCGGGCGTTGTGCAACGTTCTGCGTTGTCTCGGCCGGGAATTCCGTCGCACGTTCTGCTGGCTCCAGATGGCCGCGTACTTTCGTACCTGCAGGCCGGACCGGGCATCAACCTGGACCAGCACATTGGCAAGTCAGTCGGCATCACCGGAGCGCGGGGTTTCCGCAGAGAACTCAACGCCGACCTGATGATCGTCCGCGGCCTGACCCCGGTGAAGCTCCAGCCGTAGTTTGGCTGTTCAAAATTCCGGTCTGACTGAATAAGCTGAATTACATTGAAACGACGTTGAGGCATCTGACTCCGTTGTTGCCTTCTCACATCCGCATGTTGCCCGAGGCATCATCGCCGCAACCTCCTTACGATACAGAGGTTGACTCCGCAACACTTCGACAGAACGCACAGCCGATGTTGCCGCTCAGCAACGTCCAACAGCAGGTATGCGAAACCGCTCGACTGATCGCCGGGTCTCTCCAAAACCCGTAAACCGTTTTCATAAAACAGGTTACAGACCTCGTAGACTGCCTTGTCAAATTTTCTTGGCGCTCATTTTACTTCCTGGCATTCAGGCTGCATTACACCCATGCATATCCAACGCGGGACGCTGAGAACAACAGTTAAGCCTCGCACCTCTTCAAACCTGCCACCACGAAAGAGAGCACACCATGACTCACATCTTCACAAAACTGATCAACGACGAAACTGGCTTCATTGTTTCTGCTGAACTGATTCTGGTTGCCACGATAGCGGTCCTTGGAGTTGTCGTCGGTCTTTCAGAAATCGCATACGGCGTAAACAACGAACTCGAAGACGTCGCATCAGCGTTTGGCTCGGTCAATCAGTCATTCTACGTCAACGGAACTCACTCCGACGACAAAGCCTGCACGACTGGCAGTCGGTACGAAGACGACGCCGACATCTGCGACAGTCAGTACGACATCGTTGGCAGCGGATATCTCGCTGAGTAATAGCTAAACCGGCCGTCTCCTCGCCTTCGAGTCACCTCTTGCTCCGCCTGCCTTGAGCGAGAGAACTCCGGCAGGGCACGGTCGAACGCTCCCCTGGAAAAACGACACCTGCGACACTGACGATTTATCCAAATTCTTCAGAACTGACACCCTCTGAAGAATTCATCCAGACAATTGTATTGACAACGAATTTTGAGGTGAGGCGCTGGTTTGGCTCGTGGCATACGGGCAGTCGGGACGAATTGTTCTCGCGGCCCGACTGCTCGCCACGAGGTCTTCCAACCAACGCTTCGAAAACGATTGTCCTCCGCGCAAACAGTTTCTGAATTTGCACCGGTGGGACAACGACGAGCAACTACAGAAGCGAGAGCATGCCGAACGGATATTACTGCTTGAACGAGTTCCACAGACTTGCACAACCGTCAATTTGCTACGCTTGTCTCAAGATGCTGGGGACCTGGCCCGCTCTCTCTCTCAGTCTGGTTCCAAACTTGAAACGCCTTGGTCGGCCGCCCAACTGACCGAGGCGTTTTCTTTGCGCCGCACGATTCGACAGGGTCCCAGGACGTCGATTGCAAAGCTGCCGAGTGTTCATGACACTGGCCGCTCGAATCGAGAAGCCGCTGCCACCATCGCATGAGCTCGCCCCACGCGAACCGAAATGCTGATCGCTGGCTCCTCGTGTGTCAGGAAAAGTCAATCTGGCTCTCGCCTGCTGCCTGAGCCGCCCAACGAACTGCGGAGAACTGCGGACATGCCACGCTACGACTTCAAGCGAATCGAGCCGAAATGGCAGGATTACTGGAAACTGAACGAGACTTTTAAAGTCGACTCGTTCGAACCTGGCCGCGAGAAACTCTACGCGCTGGACATGTTCCCGTATCCGTCCGGGTCGGGGCTCCACGTTGGGCATCCGGAAGGTTACACCGCAACGGACATCGTCTGCCGTTACAGCCGGAACCTGGGAAAGCAGGTTCTGCATCCGATGGGCTGGGACGCGTTCGGCCTGCCCGCCGAAGAGTACGCCATCAAAACGCAGACTCACCCGGCCGTCACAACTTACAAGAACATCGACGAGTTTCGGCGACAGCTTCAGATGCTCGGATTCAGTTACGACTGGAGCCGAGAGTTCGCGACGACGGACGAAGATTACTACCGCTGGACTCAGTGGATCTTCCTCCAACTCTTCGACACCTGGTACGACGCCAGCTACGGATGGACCGGAGCGGACGGCAAGCAACGGACCGGCAAAGGCCGACCGATCTCCGAGCTGCCAATCCCCGACGACGTACAGGCCGGCGGCGAAGAAGCCGTGCGGCGGTATCAGGATTCGAAGCGGCTCGCTTACCAGCATGAAGCTCCGGTCAACTGGTGCCCAGCTCTCGGTACGGTTCTTGCCAACGAAGAAATCGTCGACGGCAAAAGCGAACGTGGCGATCATCCTGTCGAACGATTTCCGCTTCGCCAGTGGATGCTCCGTATTACGTCCTATGGTGACCGCTTGATCAGCGAACTCGACGATCTCAACTGGTCGGAATCGATCAAGGATATGCAGCGCAACTGGATCGGTCGCTCGACCGGTGCGGAAGTCGACTTCTTCATCGGAAACGGAGAAGGCAACGCCGCTGACCAGTATCCCGCGTGGAGTAACGGTCGATCTTCTGGCAGTTTTCCTGACGAGCCTGGCGACGAGACCATTCGAATTTATACAACGCGGCCCGACACACTTTTCGGTGCAACGTACATGGTCGTTGCGCCCGAGCATCCATTCGTTAGTCGCCTCACAATGTCCGAACAGAAGGAAGCCGTCGACGCCTACGTGCGTGAGGCTTCTTTGAAAAGCGACCTTGACCGAACGGAACTCGCAAAAACCAAAACAGGCGTCTTCACCGGCAGCTACGCGATCAATCCAGTTAACGGAAAAGAAACTCCAATCTGGGTCGCTGACTACGTTCTCATCAGCTACGGCACGGGCGCAATCATGGCCGTACCTGGGCAGGATGAACGCGACTGGGAATTTGCCGAAGTTTTCGACATCCCCATCATCCGCACTGTTCAACCACCCGCAGACTTCGACGGCAAGGCGTACGCAGGGGACGGCCCGGCAATCAACAGTGAGTTCCTGAACGGCCTTCACATTACCGAAGCGAAAGCAAAGATTCACGAATTCCTCGACGGCAAAGGTGCGGGCAAAACGGCTATCAATTATCGACTTCGAGACTGGCTGTTCAGCCGGCAACGATACTGGGGTGAGCCGTTTCCAATCTGGCATGAGCTCGACGCTGACGGAAACGAAACGGGTCTCATGAGAGTCGACGCGGACGATGAGCTTCCCGTCGTGCTTCCGGAAATGGAAAAATTCAAACCGACCGGCACGCCCGAGCCAATGCTCAGCACCTCGCCGGAATCATGGCTCTATAAAACGACCAAGGACGGCACGAAACTCAAACGTGAAACTAACACGATGCCGCAATGGGCGGGCTCGTGCTGGTACTACCTCCGCTTTGCCGATCCCAGGAACTCTGACTGCTTTCTCGATCCGCAAGTTGAGAAAAGCTGGCTTCCAGTCGACCTCTACGTCGGCGGCGCTGAGCACGCAGTTTTACACCTTCTGTACGCAAGATTCTGGCACAAGGTTCTCTTTGACCGAGGCCACGTCAGTACCTGCGAGCCGTTCCACAAACTCGTCAACCAGGGAATGATCCTTGGCGAAGCTGACGCTGAAACCGGCAAAACCGAAAAAATGTCCAAGAGTCGCGGTAACGTCATCAACCCGGACGACGTTGTGGACGACTACGGCGCGGACTCGTTGCGACTTTACGAGATGTTCATGGGGCCACTTGAACAAGTGAAACCCTGGAGCATGAAAGGTGTCGAAGGCGTCTACCGATTCCTTGCTCGCATCTGGCGAATGATCACCGACGAAGAATCCGACGACGTTCGCCTCAACCCAGCCGTGCAGGAGGCGGACCTCAACGAGGACCAGGAACGGATTCTCCACAAGACGGTCAAAGCCGTCACCGAGGACATCGAAAAGCTCTCGTTCAACACAGCCATCAGCCGCATGATGGAATTCACGAACGAGTTCAGCCCTCAGGAAGTGCGTCCAAAATCGGCCATGGAAGCGTTGACGATCCTACTCAGCCCGTTCGCGCCGCACCTCGCGGAAGAACTCTGGCAGTTACTAGGCCACGACAATACGCTTGCCTTCGAGCCATGGCCGACGTTCGACGAATCAAAGATCGCCGAAGCTGAAGTCGAAGTTCCCGTCCAGGTAAACGGCAAGGTACGTGCGAAAGTCAAAGTCCCCGCCGGAGCCGACAACGCCACGATCGAAGAAGCGGCAAAACAGAATTCGACGATCGCAGGTAATCTGGAAGGAAAGACAATTGTCAAAGTCATCGTCGTGCCAGGACGGCTGGTGAACTTTGTGGTTAAAGGTTGAGTCCGGGCAGGGTCGGTTCCTAACGGCCACCTGCCTCTCGGCCCGTGGGAACCGGCCCTACTTTTCAGAAAACCGCGAGTTCGTGAGAATTCCGGCTAAGATTCCGCTTCGAACAGCGAATGATTAACCGGAGGTAATCATGGGAAAAACTCACAGCATTTTGATCGGCTATTTGGCCTGGATTTTCGGATTTACCGGGGCTCACCGTTTTTACTACGGGCGGCCGATCACGGGCACAATCTACTTTTGCACACTCGGCCTGCTGGGAGTCGGCTGGGTGATCGATTTCTTTCTGATTCCGTCAATGAATCGGAGCTGCGACCATCGCTACGAACCTGGCGAAGTCAACTATGACGTTGCCTGGATCCTTCTGGCATGGCTTGGCGTTTTCGGCGTCGACCGCTTTTATCTGGGCAAAGTCGGCACAGGCGTCATCGAGCTATCGCTGGCGATGCTCGTTGTTCCAACAGGAGGACTGGCAGGAATTCCTCTGGCAATCTTTCAGCTTTACGACTTGTGGACAATGAACGAGCAGATCAGCGAAGTTAATCGCCGAATCGCTTATACTCGTCAGGCGGCGTAAACCCTTCGAGCTGGCGATGGCTCACTGGTTTGCATTTCCGCTGCTGATGACAGCCTCGTCCACCTCAGATCAGAACTCGCAAAGATGGCCGGCAAGAAAAGCAAGAAGAAGAAAAAGCAGGACGACGATCCGAACTCGAAGCACGTCTGCACGAATCGGAAGGCACGGCACGAGTACGACATTGTTGACGAACTTGAATGCGGAATTGCGCTGCTCGGAAGTGAAGTTAAGAGTATCCGCAACGCGAAGATCTCGATCGAAGAAGCGTACGGGCGAGTTCGCGATGGAGAGCTGTGGCTCGTCGGAGCCAACATCAACGAGTACCCGCAAGCCAACCTGATGAATCACGAGCCGAAGCGAACTCGCAAGCTACTCGTTCATAAGCGAGAGCTTCACAAGTTCGCGGAAAGTGCCGAGCAACAAGGCTTCACTCTGGTTCCGCTGGATGTTTATTTCTCGAAAGGACGCATCAAGGTGCGCATCGGCCTCGCGAAAGGCCGCAACCTTTACGACAAGCGGCAGAAGCTCAAAGGCACGACCGATCGAAAAGAGATCCGTCAGGCAATGCTGAAGCATCAGTAGATTTTCTGGTTTCCAGCCTGCGCGGGATCACGGGAGATTCTCAATTCAGTTGAAGGCTCGAACCAGGAATCCGCCTGGCAGACGTTTGATCATTCGCTTCATCTCAAGCACTGTCAGTGTTGCGAGAACTCTGGACGAGCCGATTTCAGCAGCTCGAATAATTTCGTCCAGATGCTGAGGTTCGGAAGTAACCAGATCGAGAATCTCGCGTTGCTGTACACTCAGCGTGAGTTCGCGAGGGCTGCGAACTTCATGTTGCTCTTCAGTCTGGACCGGTTCGACAAGCGGGCCAAGTGCTTCGATCACGTCGTCGACGTTACGAATCAGAGTAGCGCCGTCACGAATCAGATCATTGCAGCCGTCGCTGGCAAAGCTGTCGATGCGGCCAGGAATCGCCATGACTTCTCTGCCCTGCTCCATCGCGTGCCGGGCAGTGTGAAGTGCTCCACTTTTTCGATTGGCTTCGATAATGATTACACCGAGTGACAGCCCGCTGATGATCCTGTTTCGTTGCGGAAAAATTCCTGACGTTGGTTGCTGATCGAGCCGTGACTCACACACGACAGCGCCGTTCTGCGAGACCTGTTCAGCAAGCTCAACGTGCTCGGGCGGGTAAACATGATTCAGCCCTGTGCCTGACACGGCGATCGTTCGACCTCCGCCAGCGAGGGCTCCGCGATGAGCGGCGGCATCGATGCCTCTTGCCAGACCGCTGACAACGGTGATCCCGGCCATCGCCAGGGCCCGACCGAATTTCTCGGCCTGCTGAGTTCCGTACAAAGTGCAACGACGTGAGCCGACGATGCCAACCGCGAGATTGTCCTGGGGCTTCAGTTCTCCGCGACAGTAGAGAATGAGCGGAGCGTCGCAGACTTCGGTCAGGTTCTCCGGATACTCATCCGCCCTCATTCTCAACAGCCGATAACCATTCTGCTGGCATGCCCGAACTTCCTCGTCAGCGTTGTCCGAAGTCCGCGCTGCATGAATCAGTCGAGCGAGCTTTGAGCCTACTCCGGAAACTCGCTCCAGTTCGGTAAGCGAAGCCGCGAAGACCGATTCGGGATCGCCGAAGTAGTCCAGCAGAGACCGCTGATGCCGAGGACCGATGCCCGGGACGAGGTTCAGCCGGATTGCCGTGACCAGTTCGGAATCTAATTCGGCAGAATTCTCGCCTGCAGAATCCTGTTCCATGTCAGTCTCAAAGTCGCTCAAGATTAATCGCCCGTCTGATGATGAAGTGAACTATTGAGCGGTAATTCTAGTCACAAGCGAACGGAATCGTCTCAGTTCGACGGCAGTCCTTACAAGACAATTCGGAACAAAACAGTAAATCCTGTCAATACGTATAACAGGAAAATCGGAGAAAGCCGTATTGACCATGTTTTGGTGTTGAAATAGCATCGCGTGCATCCTTATGTTTGAATCTACTGTCTTTTGAAACGACTGCATCGTGAGGTGTGTCAGATTTCGGTCGATTCTTGGCATCAAATCTCTCCACAACTCTTCAAAACTGGAAGTCAGTTTGAGTCTGCTCGCAGGACGTGACGTCTCATGAGACTTCGACAATCCGGTGCATCCTGGATTGTCCACGCCCCGGCAAAACTCAATCTGTTTATTGAGGTTCTTGGCAAGCGGGCGGATGGTTTCCACGAGCTGGAAACGCTCATGGTTTCAGTCAACCTGCTCGACACTCTCGTATTCAGACAGGAGTCTTCAACACAGATTTCACTACGTAGTCACTACTCGGGTTGTGTTTCGCGAAAGGTTGCCGCTGACAGTGCTTCGGCATCTGATGAGGTTCCCGACGGGCAGGACAATCTGGCAGTGAAGGCCGCGGAGCTGCTGAAGAAAAAGACGGGTGTCGACAAAGGCATTCACATCGAACTCTTCAAGCGGATTCCGGTCGAAGCGGGGCTGGCCGGAGGATCCAGCGATGCTGCTGCCGTTCTTCTAGCTCTCAACCGAATCTGGCAACTCGGATTGAGTCGAGACGAGCTGCAAAGGTATGCATCCGAAATCGGAAGCGACGTCGCCTTTTTCCTCTCCGAATCTCCCGCTGCTCTCTGTCAGGGGCGAGGCGAAATTATTCGTCCGCTTAAGAAAGCTCCCCGTCTTCACTTCGTCATTGTCAAACCTGACAGCGGACTTTCGACGGCTGCCGTTTTTAAACAGTGCCGACCGGAAGCGAAGCCTCGAGGAGCAGCGAAACTCGCAGAGCATCTACAACGTGGCGACCTGACGAATGTGGGCCAGCATTTATTCAATTCACTCCAGACTTCAGCAGAATCGCTGAACCCGGACGTGAGTCGACTGATCAAAGAACTTGGCAGACATCCATTTGTTGGGCACATGATGAGTGGTAGTGGAACTTCCTGTTTTGGTGTCTGTCGACACCGTGACGAGGCAAGGATGGCTGCTGCCCGGCTGAAGGCACTACGCCTTGGCCGTGTCTTTGTGGGGGAAACCTCATCCTGACGCGGCATGTTTCAGGAGGGACATCAGTGGATATTTCAGAAGTCAGAATCAAGCTCATGGACGATCCCAACGATCGTTTACAGGGATTTTGTTCGATCACCTTTGACAAGTGCTTTGTCATCCGCGATCTGAAAATTATCCGCGGGATGAAGGGCGCCTTCGTGGCGATGCCCAGCCGCAAGTTGACCGATCGCTGCCCAAAGTGCGGCACGAAAAATCAGCTTCGAGCCCATTTCTGCAACGACTGCGGAGTCGAACTGCACGAAGATCGAGCCATCAAAGACGACGCCGGTCGAGCGAAACTCTATGCCGACATTGCACATCCGATTAACTCGGGCTGCCGCGACATGATCCAGCGAAAAGTGCTGGAAGCATTCGAAAAGGAAATCGTCCTCGCCCATAAGCCGGGCTACCGATGCTCGTACGACGACTACGGAGAAGACCGCATCGCTGGCCTGAAGCATCCGCAGGAAACTGCAGCTCCAGACGCAGCTCCAGAAACTCCAGCAGCAGCTCCAACCATCGACGGAAAAACCATCCGCATCGACGGTCCCGACGGCTCACACCGCCGGATCGAGCCGGCCCAGTCCGACATCACACGCCCACACCACCTGGACGCCCCAGATCGGACTCCGTCCGTCACTTCCGACGGTGAATCCAAGGCTGACGATGGCTTCGGTGCGGGGGTTGTTTAGTCGGTTAATTCGTCGAAGTATCCGTGCCTGCACTCTCTAAAGCAGCAAACGTCGTCAATTCCTGCTGCCTTACCCTTAAACAGAAGAGCTGACAAATCTGGTACGGCGAATCTCTTGACATCTATGGTGCGGCGAAAGACGGTTGGGATTTACTGGGTGACTTGGCTCCTGGGCTTAGTCGCGATTTATGAATACCAGGCTCCAGCCAAGCACGAGAAATACTGGTGGCGAGCTGACGGCCCGGAAGACCGTTGGGGAACAATCTTCAACTTCAAGCCAGAATTTGATCCGGCCTGGCAACGAGCGTGATTGCGTTCCTCGATGCTTTTCGTGAATAGATTTCATGGAAACGTTCGACCCCTCAACTTCTAATAAGCTAATCATGAAGTACCAGGATCGTCCTTCATGCGTGCGCAGGCCAGGTGGTCCATTGAAACGAGAATCGCAGCGTGTCAGAAACGCTCGAGATCATCTTTGTTAGGACGTGGTAGCAATACACAGCGAAAGACCGTCAGTGGTTCACGGCGATCTACCAAAGTTTCAACATTGTGGAAGGCTGCGTGTGAGTAGCCTGTGCCAGATTGGTATTTCGTTGATTCCTGACTCACCGCAATTCGCCTCCGGAGAACTACTATGCGATTGCATTTCTGACATTTTCGGTCATCGACTTTGCCGAGGCCCAGGAACAATCTTCATGACTCATCCGGCTTAAACTATTGAACCTGATCGACCTGTTTCAGCTTCGCCGAACGATCATGTCACGGTACTATCCGGCAACGAATCTTTATTAAACTAATCTTCTGCTAACTCTGAAATCGGCTTGCTGGTTATCATCTTTCCTCAGCCATCGACTGATCTCTCTTTCAATGTGTCTTTGTTTTCTGAACGCCTCGCGAGCTTCTTATGAGCCGCCCTCGTAAATCGCGTGCTTCCGGCAGTAGCTCCGTCCCATTCCTTGTGTTGGACGAAAACCGTCTGGCGTGGACGGCAGTTGAGTCAATCAGTCAGGACGAAGACTCCGCTGCGCTTACCCCAGAATCAATGCTCATCTATGGACCATCGGGTTGTGGCAAGTCTCATCTTTGTGACCTACTCGTGAGAGCGCGCGAAGATTCGACGAAGATTGTGCCTTCGTCTGAATTAGCCGCGCAGGTAACGAGAAACTACAAAGCGGCCAACACCTTCGACCCGGTCAGCGAATACTCGCTGTTGAAACTGTTGATTCTCGAAGACGTTCAACACCTTTGCCGGTACCAGTCTGCACAACGAGTTCTTGCGACGCTGATGGATGAACTTCGCCGGTCGGAAACCAGGGTCGTCTGCACTGCAAACCAGCCACCAGCCGAACTCAAAGGACTGATCCCTCGACTCGCCAATCGATTCCGAGGCGGGCTGTGCGTCGACGTTCGGATTCCCGGTCCAGCCTCACGAGTCAAACTGCTCAGCCATTTCTGCAGCCACTTACAGATCGCGATTCCGCAACCAGTCATCCGATTGTTCGCAAACGAACTGTCCGTTTCGCCAAGAGAATTGCTGGGACTGCTACTTCGGTTCGACGACCTGGCGACTCAGCAAAAGACGATGCCGAATGCCAAGCTGGCGAGAGCATTGCTTAAGCATGAGATCCCTCCAGCTACGATCGAGGTTGAGGACATCGCCAATGCGGTCGCCCGCCAGTTTGGAGTCCGGCTGGCCGACATGCGGTCTCAGGCTCGCGACCATGCCGTCGCTGTCCCGAGACAGTGCGCGATGTTCCTCTCAAGAGAATTGACCGGGAACCACTACTCGAAAATCGGAGAGTATTTCGGCGGCAGAAGCCACAGTACAGTTCTGTACGCCTGTAACAAAATTCACCAACAACTCGACAACGACGCCGGGTTAAGACAGCAGCTTAAACGTGCACGGCAGATGCTGAGAAGCGTGTGATCCCGGAGCAATTCCTGAACGAACCCGAAGTTAACGACAAGTGTCGCCCGGTGGGCTTCTTTGACCGCTAAAAAGTATTCCCTAAACTCCGGTCAGTGCTCAAATTTTGCGAAAGAATCAGGGGCCGTCGACTGATTCGAATCGCACGCTCAATACAGAATTAACCCACGGACCCCTCGCCTATGGCCCGCGCACAGCTCACTCGACACGAAGAAGGCCTCATCGCCGCGGCTCAGTCGCTGGCAAATCAGAAGGCAGCTTCCGCTGTCGTCATGCTGTCCGAGCGTTCTTACAACTTCCGTGAAATCCAGAACGGATTGGGCGAGCATCGTCTGGTGGTTGCCTCTGACAAAGAGGACGTCATTGATACCGCTAAGAAAGACGACGTCAATTTCGTCCCGCTTCTGGAAGAACCAGAAACCAGGCAGCTGCAGTTAATCTCCGCACTTCTTGAAGCAATCGCCGACGAGCTGATTAAAAGTGGTGACACGGTCGTCGCTCTCTACGCTGCATACGAACACGAAGTCATCGACACACTCAGCGTGATCGACATGTCTGAGCATCTGACGAAGCTGACGTCACGGGATCTTCGACGACTCGAAACAACCGTCCCACTCGAAACTCTGCGGCTCGTCGTCAACCTCGCCACAGAAATCGGAAAAGAAGGTCGCGAGGGCAAGGCTGTCGGAGCACTCTTCGTCGTCGGCAATCACCGCAAAGTACTAAAGCAGTCGCACGAGCAAATTCACGATCCCTTCAAAGGTTACAATAAGAAGGAACGCGAACTTCGACTCGCTCGTGTCCGAGAGAGCGTCAAAGAACTCGCCCAGATCGACGGCGCATTTGTGATCTCAGCCGAAGGCCACGTCGAAGCCGCCGGCCGAATTCTGGATGCTCCCGCCGAAGGCCTGACCCTGTCAAAGGGGCTCGGAGCCAGACATTGGGCGGCCGCCGCGATTTCGAAAACGACCGCAGCCATCGCGATCGCTGTCTCGGAGTCAACGGGCACCGTTCGTATATTCAAAGACGGTGCCGTCGTGCTCAGAATCGAGCCGATCGAACGAGCCATGAAGTGGAGCGACCAGGAGCAGGACGGCGATATCACGTCGGGGTAAGCGAAATCCTGTCAACGTAACGCCAAGCTGAGTCGACACCGCAGGCCGGCCGTGGGGCAATCCAGTGCCGACCTGTTTGGCGATCGCTCAATCATTCGCCAACTGCTGCGTGAAAGTCGGCAAACCATTCGTAATGTTCGAACGATTGGGGGATCGTTGCCGGATCGACCCATCCGTTATCGAGCCTTACAATTCCATGATTTCCGAAAATTGTCAACGCAGTCCGGGGCTCCGACTCTGATACCAATGAAATCATGAGCGTCCGGCCTCGCTGATCAGAACCAAGCACGTTGAGTGTCCGGCCTGTCGGATGGCGACGAACTCGCCAGGTCGATGACTTAAGTTTCAACGCGAGGTCAGCGATTGCGACCGCGGTGCAAAGTATGCTGGCTGAAACGTCGGTATGCTCCGAGAATTCCCAGTGAAGCCGCACATTGACTGGAGTGCCAAGGCGGCCTGTCTCAAGTACAGCACTGATCGAATCGCAAAGTTCCGAATACGTGATCCGGGAGCAACCTTGCGAGAACGGGTGGGCGAAAGCGTCAACTGTTTCGTGACTCATGGGGGTACTCGTTAAAGTTCTGTCTCGTCTAAATTGTTCGCTCACACAGCCGCACACATCCAGAAACCCGATTTTTGAGGCGACGCATTGTCTGCAGACACCCTGCCACCATTCAATCCTCACCCGCTGCTTAGAGGTGGGCATCGCCAGACGCTGTTCGCGTATTTTATCCGAGGCCGTGCACCACGATACTCAGCCGTCTGCCATCGCGTCGACCTTCCCGACGGAGATGTTCTCATGCTGCATGACGACTGTCCGTCGAACTGGGGACCGGGCAGCCCATTTGTCGTACTGATGCACGGACTCGGCGGCTGCCACGGGAGCGCATACATCCAGCGAATCGCTAAAAAACTAACAATGTTCGGAGTTCGAACTTTCCGACTCGACCATCGCGGTACCGGCGCTGGAGCAAAACTTTCGAAGCTCCCGTATCACGCAGGCCGATCCGAGGATGTGCGGGAAGCGTTTCAGGCAGCAAGCCAGCTTTGTCCTGGTTCGCTGGGTGCACTCGCAGGATTCTCCTTGAGCGGGAATATGCTGCTGAAAATGCTCGGCGAAAATGGCCGCATGGGCTACTCGCCTGAGTACCTTGCCTGCGCTGTTGCTGTTAATCCACCGATCAATCTCGGTCTGTGTTCCGAGGCTTTGCGGAGGTCTGACAACCGGTTCTACGATCGCTACTTCACAAAAATTCTGGTTCCACAAGTTCAAGAACGAATCGAAACATTCACCGATGCCCCAAGGCCCGATGAAGACTGGGCTCCGGAAACGCTGCGGGAATTCGACGAGACTTACACAGCGCTCGTGTCTGGCTTCGAAAGTCTGCAGGACTACTACGACCGCAGCAGCGGTGCTCAGTTTGTGGAGTCAATCAAGACTCCAACTTTCATCCTCACTGGACGCGACGATCCGCTGATTCCAGCCAGCTCATTCGAACAGCTTCCCAGCGTCCCGTCCGTCACCGTCCACAT
>CALGTK010000094.1 GCA_937904325.1 uncultured Planctomyces sp. | reverse complement strand
CAAAGTGGCGGCCGTCTCCGTGGTCGTCGTGTCGTTGGTGATGATAGCGGCTGCCATTGCCGTCAGGTCTTACCGCGCGTCGCAGACGGCGCATCTGGAATTCACAACCGATGGCACTGGCATCACAGCAGAGATCGTCGACGAATTTGACCAGCCAGTTGTTCCATCATTTCCAGTTCCGACCACTGCCCCCGTTGCCGTTCCGGCCGGGGCGTGGCGGATACGGCTGACGGCTCCCGGTCTGCTCAGTGAGACCTGGCCGCTGGAGGTCCAGCCGGGCGAGAAAAGACAGCGGCCGGTTCGCCTGCACGCGCGCTGGATGTGGCCACCTCTGCCGCTCTCGCGGCGAACGGATCGTGACCAGGTGATGTTATTGCCCACCGATCAGCAGACGGACTTTCTGCGTGTCCGCAAAGAGGTGAACAGTCGCGGCCGCGACACACTTCGATTGCAACGGCTTGAAGGCTCGACCGGCCAGCCGATGTGGCCCGATGTCTTCGTTATCTCTGCGGAATCCGATTCTCGCTCACGGTGGCAATTGTGCGACTGGGAAGAACAAAACCTCGTGACCCCGGCCCCGGACCTCGACAATGACGGCATTGCCGACGTCGTCTGGTGCGACACCACAGGCCGGTCTTCCGGAGGACCTGTTCTGGTTCAGTCGGGGCAGAACGGCACGGTGCTCTGGCAGCACGGTGATGAACCGGCCGACGGCTGGTCTATCGAACCGCCTGCGAACCTGGAGGGCGGGCTCTCCGAGAATTCTGGCCGGAAACGCCGATTCCTGTCGGTTGATCTCAATTCGGACGGTAAAGCAGAACGGCTTGCGTTCACGGGAACCGAGCGTCAAGGCGAAAATGGACTGCAGTTGACGGACGGCGGGACCACGCTCTGGGAACGGCATTTCGACGACTCGAACGATCTCGCAATTGACTCATTCATTGCGGGTCCCGATCTCGACGGCGACGGCTGCCAGGACGTTTTCCTGACGCGGACAATTACCGGCTGGTTGCCGTCACAGAATCGCTCTGGTCCTGTCGGCATCGCCGTCGCGCTGTCCGGTCGGGACGGACACACGCTGTGGGAATGTGGAGTCGAAACTCAGACGGCCTGGCCCGAGGGCAGCCCGTGGGGAGAATTGCAATGGGGACCGCCGGGACCCGACGGTCTGCCGCTGCTTGTCGTGCCGATCGCTCAGATTTCCGGGCAGTTCAGTCATCTGAGGCGCATACTGTTTTTCTCGACCACGACGGGGCGGCTTGTCAGTCAGTTGCCGGGTGTCATGTATGACCCAGGCTCTTACAGTGCACGAGTCAGCACGTTGCGGATTGCTGATTTCGACAACGACGGAATTCGCGATCTTTGCTGGCAGTCTCCTGACGGGGATTCACGGAGGCTACACGTCGCCCGGGGATCCGTGCCCGAAGTGTGGAGACGTCTGGGGGCGTGGAGTCCCGTGCAGGACCTGGACGGAGATGGGATCGATGAATTGCAGAACGAGGTGGCGTGTCAGGTCAGCTCGGGTAGTGATGCGTCGTTGTTGTGGACTCGCCCCGCAAGCCAGACGTACCAGGTCCCTTTGTGTGAGCCTCGACCAGGTGGTGACCTGAATCACGACGGCATCCCGGACCTGGTGCGAGTCGTGCCGACTGTGGGCGGGCTGACGATCGCGGCTGTCTCCGGCAGCGACGGCCGGCAACTGTGGATCGCCGCACCGTTCGGCTTCAAGAGCAAGGGCATCGGCGGGCATGCGAAGTTGTGGGGCATGCATGGTCCGGGCCTCGAAGCGTGCGACCTGGACGACGATGGCGTTCCGGAGATTCTCGTGTCAGACGGACGTTTGACTGTGCTTTCCGGTCAGGACGGGCGCCTGCTCTGGCAACGGGATGTTGTCGCAGGGACGGCAAATGTCCAGCCGAAGCTGAAGCCGCTTACGCCACAGGACCTCAACGGTGACGGCGTACGTGACCTGGTTGCACGCGTCAAAGACGATGCCGGTCTGGCTGTGCACGCACTCAGTGGGAAGGACGGCTCTGTCATCTGGACGGCACCAGGTCGACACACGGACGAGTTCATAAGACTCCCATGGCCCGACACGATCTCAGGAGATCTCGATGCTGATGGTTCCGCGGAGGTTGTGGTCACGTGGACAGACGATGTCAGCCGGCTCAGCATTCTGAATGGGAAGACCGGCCAGCAGCGCGGGCTTTTCCCGTTACCCCAAAAGGATATCCTGCCTCCATTGCTGGTCGACTTTGACGGCGACGGACGCCGCACCATTTGTGTGGGACTCACAGGTGGCCAGTGGCGACTGGTCTGCCTCGACGCCGACGCCCGCGTGCAGCATGAGCGGTCATTCGAACCAACGCTGGAAGATGGATGCACACCTTCAGGCACCTGGACTCACGCAGACGTGAATGGCGACGGCAGCGAGGAGCTGCTCTTCAGCGGAGACGGAAATCTGTACGCGTACCGTCCGGATGGTGACCTGTGGTCGTGGCGACTGCCGCACGAGAACAGTCGCATCGTTGAAGTCCGCGGCGCGACGGATGAGCGTCCGGCCACAGTTGTCGTCTGGTCCGGCAATGGCGTCTACGGAGTTTCTGGCGATGATGGTCGCACGATGTGGAAATGCCGTGTGCGGGCAGAGCCGAACAACTTTCAGAGCTGGGGGCATGTGGAACTGCAGTCCGGTCCGTGGAAGATTCCCCGGGTCGTGCTCACGTGGCAGCACCACCCTGAATTTGGATGGTGCACCGTGGTGCGCCAGCCGTGGCCCGTCGGACCAGACGGTCGCTTTGTCTCCCCACAAGCCAATTGACTGAAAATGAATGACCCGTCCTCTTCAGTTGTCGACCTGATCGACGAGTTCCGTCGCGGCAATGCGGGCGTCTGTGACAGGCTTCTACAACATTATCGGCCATGGCTGGTGACGCTGGTCCGGATGCAGGGGCACGATGGCCTGCAGCACAAGTTTGACGCGTCGGATGTCGTGCAGCAAACCATGCTGGAAGCCGTCCGCGATCTGCCGCAGTTTCAAGGCAGCACAGAAGCGGAGTTCGCAGCCTGGCTCCGACAGATTCTGGCTCACACGCTGGGACACGAAGTCCGCCGCTTTCGGGGAACGGACAAACGCGACGTGTCGCGCGAGGTTTCCATTGATCAGTCACTCGAGCAGTCGTCGATGCGGCTGCGGCAGATGCTGGCCGACGACGCATCGTCGCCGAGCCACCAGGCAGCCCGGGCCGAGCAGGAAGTCATCCTCGCCGAAGTGCTGGAGCGGCTTCCGGATGACTACCGACAGATAATCGTGCTGAGAAATCTGGAGGGAGTCTCGCACGAGGAAGCAGCCCGCCGCATGAATCGCAACGAGGGAGCAGTCCGCATGCTGTGGGTCCGAGCCCTGGCCCACCTGAAAAAGGAACTCCAACGTCAAAACTCAGACTGAGCACTCTTCATATGGCAAGCTGGTCTCCCTGACTCGCCAGGCACCATCAGTCAGACCGGTCGATGAGGCGTCCCCGTAGGGGCAAAAAACTCCGCCAAACATCCAATGCAGGCGATTCCAGCACTTCCGAAATCTGAACAATCGTAATCTCAGACGGTTGATCCTTCGCCAATCTGTCACAACGCAGCGAGCGGATCGACCGCCTCACCAGGATCACTGTAAGCCAGCCCGCGTTTTGACTTCGGCGTCAGCCCGAACTGTGCCAGCAGGCTGCGGGGGTGGTCAGTTTGTCGCCGGTAGATTGCTCCTCATTCGCGAACCCGGAACCCGGGCTGCTGTGGTGAGACCTCCGATACTCTGCAGAACGCTGCGTCGTGAGATCGTATGGGAGTTGTGCATGTTGATTTCGTTCTGATGTGGGAGACAGACTACTCAGACGGTTCTAAGGGGTCAGGACGGTCAGGACTCATTCTTTCCATTCTTGACAATAAATCGCACTTGGAGACCAACCAGGGTCAGGTCTTTTTTACATCATCTCCTGACTTGATTGCGGAATTGAAGGAAGGATCGATTCCCGTGGCTTTATCGCCAGACGTTGTCGATATTCAGGAGGCAATTCAAGAGGCTTGCCCGTCGTGCGTTCTAATTCGGCTTTCAGCATCGGAGCTTTGTGCTGATGGGCGTTCTTCGCAAGCGTCGCGTGGGGGCGGCGGGCTTTCTCGCAAACCTGGCGAGTTCTTTCAGGCGTCAGTCCAACTCACCAGTTCCCTCGTCTCGCTCGATCACATCGATTCGTTTGGGATCAAACAAAACAAACCACAGTGGATGTCGATGTCGCTGGATGGCCCGATCCGGCGTGTGTGACGTGCGGCAAGTTGTTGTGACGGGCGTGACTGTCGTCAGGGATCCATGTTTCATGTGGTTCCTCGAACTTCATCCGAGAGGCGGGATGATGCGTTTCGCGCGCAGGCGATCGAACAGGTTGAGGAACGAGTTGGAAGTCTCTTGATATTCAAGGAAACCCATACGACGACTCTTCGACATATCGGTGAAGGTTTCGATAGTCCGTCCGAGGTCGGCATCCGAATGCCACCATGAGGCCAGGGTCTCGACGGGATATGGTTGCAAGTCGTGCTTCGCCACGATGTGGTCCCAGATTTCGCTCGCATTTGCCATCTGCTGCACCAGCGGCGTCGGCTCTCCCGGGTAGTCCGCAGCCTCGACACCCAGCCCGGCGGCCACGATCTTCCACATCCGTTGCCATCGAAAAATGTCACCGTTGACGATATTGAAAGCTTGATTCGCAGCGACCGGTTCAGTCGCCGCCCACTCGAGCTGCCGAGCCAGAATGCGTGCATCGGTCACGTCGGTCACCGCTTCATATTGCTCAGGAGAACCGGGAAACACAAAGTCGCGACCCGTCTCGCGACAGATCGATCCGTACACGGCCAGCGTCAGCCCCATGTTCATAGCGTTGCCGATAGCCCAGCCGATGACCGTGTGCGGACGGTGAACACTCCATGTAAAACTGCTTCGAGACGCCGATTCGAAGAGGATGTCTTCCTGGGTGTAGTAGAAGTTTTCGTACGGCAGACGCTCTTGTTCTTCGCGGAACGGAGTGTCCGGATTGTTCAGAGCGTAGGCTTCGAAGGGGCCCATGTAATGTTTTAGCCCTGTCACCAAAGCGACGTGTTGAAGTTGGGGACCATCTTCCACTGCCTCGAGAAGGTTTCGGAGGATCGCTCCGTTGACGACGCAGTTCTCCGCTTCGGTCGCCTGTCGAGACCAGCAGTTGAAGAAGATGTGCGTGGGGTGAGTCCCATGAAGCGCAGCCTGCACGGCATCGCGCGCGGTTAAGTCGACCGACACGCCAGTCACGCCGGGAAGATCGATGTTCTTGCGACGCGCAAGTCCGGTGACGTTCCAGCCGTGCTTGTTGAGTTGCGAGGCAAGCGTATGCCCCTGGATCCCGGTGACACCCACTACCAGCGCCGACCGCTCGGCCAATGACCTTGCTCCTGCTGAGTCCGCTCGGTCACTCATGGCCGTGATCGTGAATATAGACAAGTAAGCAAAATGATCACACCACGACCACTATATCGTTCATGACCGCATTGTAGTCCGGCCAATCGGCGCGGTCGAATGCTCAATGTCGGACGCCCGGTTGTCTGTGTCATCAAAAGTCTCTCAGAAACCAGTCGATTGATGACACCGTAATGGCAAGTCGATGTCAGATGGGATCAGGTCGGGATTGCGATGAGTCCGACATACGACGGGTTTTCGGTGTGAAGTAGAGACAGCTTGCCACGAGGAGAACAGCGCCCCACGACGAAAGCGCATAAGTGAAGGCATGGAGAAATTCGAACCGGTTGATGTCGGATTGAAAGAAATCCTTGTAGATTTGGATGGCGACTGAACCGGTGTAACCAACTGAGTCGGCAATGTAGATCGCAAACACCGCGTTGCCACGAAAATGAGTGGAAGCCAGCAGTCGCTCAAACAGGGCCGTGCCAAAGGGGACATACGCAAGGTACGAACCAAGCCCGATCAATACCATCCACCATAGTTCTCGCCCTTGAAGCAAACCAGCATCAAGCATCAGTGTGGCACCAGACATCAATAGCAAGCCGAACGTCATCACTGCGAAAACAGCGATGAGTCCATGGCGATGGTTCCGAAAGACGTTTAGCCCTGCAAGTGTCAGAACGACGCCGATCGCAACCGGATACTCGGTTCGTGTGAAAACGGCCGGCGTCTTGGCATAGCCAAGTGTCTGGAAGATCTCGATTCCGTAGTTGTCTCGAAAGTCCCGATAAGCGGTCAGGAAGAAATAGACGGTGAACAACAGTAGTAAGCCAACCCAGAATTGCCTCACGAACCTGATGCGATCCGCTCGGTTCATTTTTGGTCGTTCTGTTCGCGAATCCATGTCCGCCACAGAAGGTTCCGGGACCTGATTCAGCATCCATACGGAGAGAAGATACAAAGGCAGAAAACAGAATCCCGTCACGGCAGGCATCCAGACGTCTGACACGCCTGAGGCCATCCATACCAGACCAACATCTTTAACCACGCTGCTCGCGATGATGTACGAACAACTCAGTCCCGCGAGCACCAGTTCGGAAAGTCTTCTACCCTCCAAATACCGGACAACGAGCCCCCAGATCATACCCAACGGCAAACCGTTCAGAAAAATCGCGAGCACTTTCCAATTCATTGGAGCGACCGCGAAGACGACCAGTGCTGACTGCGCCCAGATGATGAGAAGCACCAGGACCAGGACTCGATTCGCTCGGCTTAACTCCGAGCAGACTTTCATGCCGATTATCTTGGACAGCGTGTAGCCGATAATCTGACTAATGACGAGCGCCGTTTTCAGGTCCAGTCCAAAGAATGTGCCAAGCTCGTCGTAGGTCGCCGCCGTAAACGGCTTGCGAAATGCGTACATACAGAAGTAGGTCGAGAAGGACGCAGCAATCGCGTAAGCGGCAAACAACCAGTCTGGTGCAGTGGTGAGCCACCGTGTCACGAAGCTGTTTCGATTGTGCATTGTTTAAGCGATTCTCTCCCTGGCAATTTCCCAGATGCGACTGTTCAAGAGGGCGGCCTATTTGCGACCGCAGACAAATGTCGTTTGTCCGATGTTCGACCGCTTGCTCTCGCGCTCGTCAAGATAGGCTTGCATCGTGCCTTCAGTAT
The DNA here is from genome assembly GCA_937904325.1 of uncultured Planctomyces sp. GTDB lineage: Bacteria > Planctomycetota > Planctomycetia > Planctomycetales > Planctomycetaceae > JABMPE01. The sequence continues at coordinate 12,175 of CALGTK010000094.1, read as the reverse complement.
TCATTCGCTCAACTCGTTGCTTCACATCGGCAAGTTCCGCGTCGGAAACCAGTGACCAGGTCGAGTCGCCGGCTCGCCATGATTCGCTAAGCGGTCCCCGGAGATCCAAATAGGATGGCCCTTGAAGTACTCCGTCCACGTCTGCCGAAACTGCCTCGATGTCAAATCCCGCTGCCGTGAGCATCTGCTTAATCTGGTCAAGGTCAGGCATTCGGCAACTCAGTCGTGCAACGGCGGCAGGAATCAAATCGGCCCACCAGTAGCCATCACGAAACTGCGCGTGTGACGTTGCATTGATGACGAATGCGCCGCCTGGACGCAGAACTCGATATGCCTCTCGACAGAACTGTGTCAAATTTGGAAAATCGCATGGCTTCCAGTCGCCAGGATCATCCGACGCGCCCGGCCCTTCTTCGAGATGATGAATCACTTGATTGCAGGTGATGCCATCAAATCGCTCGTCTTCGTATGGCATGTCGAGAATGCTGCCACAGGTCAACTCAACGTCCTCGCTGAGTTTTTCCCGAGCTTGTGCCAACATACCTTCACTGAAGTCCATACCGGCCAGACATCCCAGATGAGGCCGCAATGCCGCCAGATAGTTCCCCGTGCCGCAGCCGGCCTCCAGCACCGTTTGCTCTTCGAGTGGAACGCTGGTTCGTGCAAGGCAGGTCAAAATGGTATCGACACCGACTGCCGCGCGAGTTTTATCGTAGTTTTCCGATGCGACCGTGTAGTTGGCATATCGTGACATCGCGTGTTTTTTCTCCAGCCGTTAAGGACGTTTACTCTGTCCGAGACAATCCGCTTGCCCGTCCAGGGATATCGCGTATTGTCGTACATCCTGTGTTCCGGTGACAGAGTGTCGATGTTTCCGTGGGATTCCAATGTCACGATGCGCGTGCGGTCAGTAGTCGATGCTGGAATCTTTCACTTGCCGCCACAACTTAATCGCCGACAGACTATTCCCGCTTTACCGGCTGCGCGAGAACGCAATCTCGGAATACACGATGCCGAAATGCCATCGAAGCGGTCCCTGCTGACACACCTCGACGATCCCGTGCGCGCTATGCGTAGCTTTGTCTCGCCAACCTGGCGAGGCCCTGCACGCTCTATCCCACGCGACGCGTAACCATCTGACCGGCGGCTACAATTCGGAGGGGCGGGATGATCTAACGCCAGAAGCGTTTTCATCTCAGTCCTCGACCTCACCGCTCTGACGACAGGCTTCTGCAACATTATTCCCCTGAGAAAGAAGAACCGCAGCTTCTCGAAGCATTTTGAATGATCTCTTCTGTCTTGAATCGCTTACGTGGCATCTGGAGCATCCCTATCTGAGACCAATCCTCTGAGTTTACTACTCAAGAGACGGTCGCGGTAAATGGGGGCAGGTCATTTCACCGAAATCTCGATGTTGACCCCAGGACAGAAGCAACATTAGAAACGCTCAATTCACCTTCGCGATCCACTTTTGACGGTCAATTTGTGGCCCCAGACAGGCGACGTGGTCATGGCGGAAATCCCTCAGTCTCGAGTCATCCCAATCCGACGGAAACTTGCGTACGCGAGCTTCACGCTGTGTGCCTTCATGCTGGCCGCAGAGTTGACGACGCGAGTTCTGGTCGAAGATTTGTCGGGTGAGTCGAGATTTCGTCAGATCAACGAAATTGTTCTGTTTCTAGGAACAAATCACTCCGATCTGATGTTCGAATACGACCCCGAGCGGTTCTGGAAGCTGCGGCCGGGCGTGCATATTGACGATCCGGAAAACGCCGTCTGGCAGGGGCTCGTGTCAAATTCGCTTGGCTACCGCAGTCCTGAATTCGACCTGCTGAAACCACCCGGCACGATTCGCATCGTTTGTTTCGGCGACAGCAGCACATTCGGAATCGGCGCAGAAATGGAAGACTCCTGGCCCGCTCTTCTTGAGGATCAATTAAACGATCGTGGGGAACAAAGATTCCAAGTGATCAATGCGGGCGTCCCTGGCTACACCTCACACCAGGGTTTTCTGCACATGCGTCAGGAAGTTGATCGTCTCCAGCCCGACATCGTCTTTGCCAGTTACGCCAACAACGACTTCTGGCGATGGGGAGATCGCACCGATGAACAGCACGCTCGTCGATTCGACAGTCCTTCACTGCACAGCAGGCTTATGCATAGTCGATTACTTCAGGTGGTTGACCAGTTCGCGCGACCAAAGGTCGAGCTAACTGCGTCCGCGTGGGCTCAGTCCACTACTTTCAACTACGTGAGCCCCAATGATAGCTGGGTCCCCAGAGTTCCGCTCGAGCAGTTTGAGACCAACATTGGTGGAATGTGTGATCTCTGCGAATCTCGCAGCATTCCGATGGCGCTCGTGCTGTGGCCTGATCAACCACAGGCTGCCGGTCAGTGGAGCCCGCGTATTGAATATCAGAACTCACTGAAAAAAGTTGCCACAAAACGCGGAGTTGAACAGGCGGATGTGGTTTCGATCTTCCAACGCAACCGGGAACTTGCCGTCCAGTCGTACGTTCCCAATGACATCGTACACGTTGATCGAAACGGCAACCGACTGGCGGCACTTGCCGCTAGCCAAGCCGCCGGCAAGTGCGTTGAAGCATTACAACGGAAATCTGAACAAGCTCAATCGACAATCCTCGCAGAGCTTGATTGACGATTCCTCAACGTGGCTTTGACACCACAAGGTTTGCGATTCAAATTGACTCGATGGTTGATCGAATCGTCGGAAACGGCAGCAGAACTCATTGTCGGACAGCTAACTCGCGATCGCCGGAAAGCGTCCGATTGCTTTTCTGCGGCATGGCCGCATGTGCAAACGGCTTTAGTTTTCGAGAGATCAACACCAATACGGACGGCGTCGCATGAATTAGCGTTGGCTCATCAGTCAGTCGATGTTTTTCTGCGTCAATTAGATGACTCAGACCAGTTCTTTGATCGGATCCAGATGGTCGAGAATGTATTGCGGTCGCCCGGCGGGGTCGATGAACTGCGTGGTGTGCAGATCGATGCCCATGTTGTGATACATCGTGGCGTGAACTTCCTGGTAATCCACCGGTCGAGTCTCAGCGACCTCGCCTTTGCGACTGGAAGCTCCAACCGCCTGTCCACCCCGAATTCCGCCGCCAGCCATGAATGCCATGGCGAGACGCGGCCAATGATCCCGACCGGCTCGAGCATTGACTCGCGGAGTGCGACCAAACTCGCCCCACAGCACCACTGTAACGTCTTCCAGCATGCCGTGATTTGAAAGGTCATCAAGAAGCGCGCTCAATGCCTGATCAAGCTGCGGCAGGTTTCGAGAACCCAGGGTCTTAAAGTTGTTGCTGTGCGTATCCCAGCCACCAAATCCGCTGGTCGTGATGACGCGGACTCCCGCCTGAATGAGCCGTCGAGCTGTCAGCAATGTCGAACCTGCTTTGCCGTATCGCTCGACCATTCTCGGGTCTTCCTTTTTCAGGTCGAGAGCGTCCGCCACTCTGCCGGAAGTAACAACGTCGATTGCCGTCTTTGTGAAGTCATCCAGCGCGGTCATCTCCCCATTCGCATCGATGTCTCGACGGATTCGATCGAGTGAGGTCAGTAGCGAGGAGCGATCGTTCAACCGATCCTGATTCAGGCTTCGCTCCATCCGCAGATTGGTCAAGGCTGCTCCCCGTCCGTTCGGAGCAAACGGCTGATAAGTTGGCCCCAGGTAACCCGCAGAGCCGCCGTTGTAAGAAATGAATGGCGGTGCACCGCCGACCGAACCTTGCAGTCGCCCAACAACGCTTCCGAGCGCGGGACGGCCGCCGAGTGATTCCAGACTCTTCTTGTTGAAGCCAGTCTGGGTCTGCTGATTGCTGTGCCCAGCGTTTGAACCAACGAGCGAGCGGATGACCGAAAACTTATCACCCATCGTTGCAAGCATCGGAAGCTTCTCGCAGATGTCGAGCCCCGGAGCATTCGTCGCGATCGGCATAAACTCGCCGCGGTACTCTGCAGGAGCTTCCGGCTTCAGGTCAAAGATGTCTGTGTGTGAGGGGCCACCGGCCAGATGGATATTGATAATAGCCTTCTGTGAGGAGCCGACTCCGGCCTGAGCTTCAGCACGAAGCACATCCGCAAGGGTCAGACCACCGATTCCCAGAGCTCCAAGCTTCAGAAAGCTTCTGCGTGAGAAACCGTCACAGAAAGAGCTACTTTTCGAGCCATTGACCGTCAGCATGGGATCTCCTCCGTTTAGAGATAAGACGCGTCCGAAAGTCATCGACGTATGCATTGCCGAGTCATGAACGCAGACTGTTATTATCCCCGAACTGCGCCACCGATCAAGACTGTTTGATGTGTTTCGGTTGAGTAACCGGTCTGCCGCGACTCAAACAGCAATCGTCCGACCGTGGCGGGCACTTCTGCTGTCGCTCGCTGGTCACCCGCGCCACGTCGCCTGCCACGGCCGCACCACTTCGTGGACACGAAGTGGCCCAATGGAAACGTACGACCGGAAGCTATCAAAAAACATTGCCCAGACTGGCTGGTGGTGGTGACATGCGTCGACGCAAGCATGCAGGAGCTTGAACTGCCGCTGCCTGGCGAGACGGGGCCCCGAGTACAGCTGTGCAGGCGGCTGAGGCTGTCTGAGATGTAAAAGCCGGCGGTTCACAATCACTGACTGGAATTTTTGTGCAGGCAGATGAAGTGCCGACATGTCGTTTTGGCCGCGTGAGTATTGCTCCAGTCGTGATCGTTGAAGCACCCTGGCCCGATTGAACGTGTCATCGTTTCGACAATGCGATACAGAAAGTTCAAATGAGCTTCAGGCTACCCAACGATTCGGTTGTTTAATATTCAGCTATTCAATCAGCGAAATCTGCACTGGACCGATACTATCCACGTACTTGTTTACGAAAAATTCCCGAACAAGAGCTCCTGTGTCCTCGCCGACGCTCAAACCATCAAACGGCTGCGCCAAAAATGGCCCTCCGACATTTCCCTCGCCTACCAGCAGGTCCTCGATTGCAATCGTTGCCTTGCCAGACTTCTCCTGACGAACGGTCACCGTGTGCTGGCCGTCTGGGATCCTGCTGTTGCCGGAAACCGTCGTGGGCACATCGTTTCTCGTGACGGTCCAGTTGAGAATACCGTTTTTAATCCAGAGAGCGTAGCCGTTTGACGCGCCGCCCTGAGCAATCAGCACTCCGTCGTTCCCTCGGCACGTAAGCGGTACAGTCAGTTGAATGCCTCGAGCGGGAAGGTAAGGTGCCGACTCGGCTTTCACTTTGACGCCTTGCCGGAATTCGAACTTCAACGTCCTGGCGTTGGCATTCGGTTTGTTCTTAGAGGGACGTCCTCGAAGCGGGAGACCGCCGTTTTCTGGAACGTTGTAGATCTTCTTTAATCGATCAAGTTCCGCTTTGAGCTCTTCGATCCGGCGTGATTGCCCCGACTGGTCGTAGATGCTGGTCAATTCGGCGGGATCAGTCGTGAGATCAAACAACTCCCATTCTTCGCCATGCGGTACATCCAGGCCGTAAAATCGAATCAGCTTGTGCCGACCGTCGAAGATACCTTCATGACGTCGCACGGAATGCACGGCAGGATATTCGTAGTAGTGGTAGTACAGCGATTTTCGCCAATCGGCCGGTGTCTCGTCTTTGAGCAGCGGGACCAGGCTTTCACCCTGCATATCATCCGGAATCCCGGCCCCCGCAATGTCCAGGAATGTTTCAGCAAAGTCGATGTTCTGCACCAGATCGTCGTTCCGGCGGCCTGGTTTAATGACACCCGGCCACTTGGCGACCAGCGGCATCCTGAACGATTCCTCATACATGAATCGTTTATCAAACCAGCCGTGTTCGCCCAGATAAAAACCCTGATCCGACGAATACATCACGACCGTGTTCTGTTCGAGATCATGCTCTTTCAGCCAGGCGAGAATTCGGCCGATATTCTCGTCGACACCAGCGATACAGCCCAGATAGTCCTGCATGTAGGCTTGATATTTCCAGCGGACCAGAGCGTCGCCTTCGAGCGGATGTTTCTCCAGCCAGGCAGCTCGTTCTGACCCGGGAGTTACCTTCAGGTCTCCGCCCATTCGCATGGTTCGCGAGATAGACATGTCCTGTTTGTGAGCGGCGACGCCTCGTCCAGAGTAGTCATCAAAGAGACTTTCAGGTTCCGGGAATGTCCGTTTACGAAACTGATCCATAATGCGGGGTGCAGGCAGCCAGTTCCGGTGCGGAGCCTTGTAATGCACCATCATCATGAAAGGCTTCACATCGTCTTTACCGTTGTCCAGCCAGTTCAGTGCCCTGTCCGTGACGATGTCTGTCGAGTGGCCTTCGTACTGTGTTTTTCCTTCAGCGGTGACGAATTGCGGATTCGTGTATCGCCCTTGCCCGGGGAGGACTTCCCAATAGTCAAATCCCTGCATGGCTCCGTTCAGGTGAATTTTCCCGATCATCGCTGTCTGATAGCCGTGCTTTTGAAGGATCTTCTGAAACTGTTGTTGGTCGTGATTGAAGCCGCCGCGATTGTCGAACTTTCCGTTGAGATGACTGTGCTTGCCGGTGAGCAGCGTGGCTCGGCTGGGCGCGCAAATCGAGTTGCCGACATAGGCTCGGTCAAAGATGATGCCGGCGCGGGCAATACTGTCGATGTTTGGCGTCAGGTTCTCTGATTCGAGTCGGCCGCCGTAAGCTCCGATCGCGTTGCAGGCGTGATCGTCAGAAAAAATCCAAACAATATTCGGGCGTTGTGCTGCTCCCGCAATGTTTGATGTGATGGCGACAACAGCGACGATGAAAGTGAAAAAGATTGAACGATCATTCGGCCTTATCATAAATCGGTTTCCTGCATTGGATGGGTGTCAAGCATTAGACTGATAGAAAGTACCGTTCCGACCGAATCCCGCAAGCCCCTGGCTGCCCTGAGCCCAATGACTTTCCTGCCTGCGATTAATCTTCTGACCGAGTGAGCCAGCCTCGCCAGTACGCTGGATTGATCGTCGCAGTCTGGGATTACCAGAATTGCCCAGCGACGTTCACGGCATTCGATCTTTTCGGCGACAGCACCGGATTCGCCGCTTGGCTCGATCAGCTCGTTGCTCAGTCCCTGGTGATTCCGCTTGCCGTGGTAGTGCTCGACGTACTCCGAAACTGCCTGTTGAGTGATGGGCGCGATCACTCAACACCACTTCGCCCGAACTGTGCTACCGTTTCAGCTGTCGGTATTTTTCGCGGTACTTTTCATAGAGTTGTGTGTGTCGACTCGAAAGGTCCACAGCTCGGCCCTGAATCCAGGCAGACGTCACCTGCGTTGAAGTTTCCAGGGGGTCACCCGTAGTCATTATCAGCGTTGCGTCCTTGCCCTTTTCGAGAGAACCGACGCGTTTCGAGACTCCCAGTATCTGTGCCGGATATAGCGTAATCGCCTTCAACGCTTCGTCGGCGGGCAGCCCGTAAGCAACGGCCGTCGCGGCGTGATAGGGCAGGTTTCGGGTATTTGAGACTCGCGAAGAGCCGCTGCCTGAAATGCAGAACTTAATGCCGGCGTCACGAAGTCTCGTTGGCAACGTATAGGCAACGTCGAAACCGTCGCTGCGTCGACGAGGCAGGCGGTAAACTGCTGAAACGATGACCGGGACGTTGTTTTTCTTTAGCAATCGGGCACACAAAGGAGCGTCGTAGCCCCCAATAATGATGAGTCGAATTTTCTGCTCGCTCGCAAACGAAACTGCTGACTGAATCACAGCCAGGCTGTTGGCTGAAACAAGCAAAGGCATCTTTCTTTCTAACACAGGCCGCAGAGATTCGAGTTTAAGGTCACTCTTCTGGCTGGATGCTTCGTCAGCAAGGGCTTCGAGATAAGCACGGCTTTCATCAAAGAAGTCTCGCAGCGACGCGACTGGATCTTTCTTTGCATCTTTTGCTTCAAGTTGATTTGGCACTGTTGGCCAGGATACGGCCATCGCCGCTCCGGAACGCAGGGTCATTTCTTTAAATGTCCAGCCGTCAAGTTGTATGACAGCAGCCTGCCCCGCAATCCGACCACCTGAAGGAGCAGTCAGTGCCAGCAAAACGCCGTTCGCACGCGTGACCGGAATCAACTCGCTGTCCGGATTCACCGAAACCAGAGCGCGAACATTGGGGTTCATCTGCCCGGATTCTGACTGATCTCTCGAAGCGCGAACCGCACTGACTTCAACCAGACCAAGCTGTGAGTAAGCCTCGAACAGACTCGGATAAACATGCCGGCCTTTCCCGCTTACCTGTTTTGCATCTGCGGGGATCTTCACTGTTCCAGATTCGCCGAGTGCAACGATTCGACCGTGGTCAAACAGCAGGTCGCCGTTGTCGATCACCGGCCCGCTGACTGTGTGAATCGTCGCTCCAGTGATAGCTACCGGAGTTGTCTGAGGTGCACTGGGAATCGCATCAGACGCGATGAGTGTATTTGACAGGAAAATACAGAGAAGTGTTGCAGTTAACGGTTTCATAATTCTGCTTCGCATTGAGCCATGTTTGATACTGCGGGGGCACTGGCCACCGTTGACATAAAAAGTCGATCAAGCCTTCGTGGCCTATTTGTGGTGATGGTCGTCGTGATCGTGTCCGTGACAAAACAGGTCCTCTCGCGGCCACAGCGACGCGGGATCACCGTCCCCTTCGCCCGGTTTCCGCATGGTCTCACCTGAGTCGAGAATTTTCTGAATGAGTGTCGTGCGAACCCGTTGATTCCTTGCCCGCATTCTTTGGTCTGTGGCGCGGTCGAAGTATTTACGGCCGTCGATCCACGTCTGCTCGCAGCGCGACATTGTCGACAGTGGCGATGCAGACCACAAAACGATGTCTGCGTGTTTGCCTGTCTCGATCGAGCCAACATGCCGATCAATTCGTAACTGCTTTGCCGGATTCAATGTCACGAACTTCAGCGCTTCTTCCGGTGATACTTCGCCATATTTCACGGCTTTGGCGGCTTCGTGATTCAGATGACGGGCGAGTTCACGGTCGTCCGAATTGAACGAAACAACAACGCCGGCGTTGTGCATCAACGCTCCCGCGTAAGGGATCGCGTCATACACCTCGAACTTGTAAGCCCACCAGTCAGAAAAAGCTGACCCCATCGCACCGTGCTTCGCCATCGCGTCGGCAACTTTGTAGCCTTCAAGAATGTGCTGAAACGTCCCTATCCGGATCTTGAAGTCGTCAAGCACCCGGATCAAAGCCAGAATTTCGTCCTGCCGATAACTGTGGCAGTGTATCCAGCGTTTTCCATTCAGGATTTCGACGATCGCGTCGAGCTCCAGATCACGCCGGGGCGGAAGCCCCTCGCGTTGCTCGTTCCACTTCTTCCAACGAGCTTCGTATTCCAATGCTGCTCGGAATTCGTCGCGAAATAATTGTTCGACTCCCATACGAGTCTGTGGGTAACGTGTCTTAAACTCATTGCCCCAGTTGCTCTGCTTGACGTTTTCGCCCAGTGCGAACTTGATGCCCTGTGGGGCTTCGGAAAATTTCAGAGCTTCGTCGTCAGCACCCCAGCGGAGCTTGACCACCTGATTCTGTCCACCGATCGGATTTGCCGAGCCGTGCAGAATGTTTGACGAAGTAACGCCGCCCGCCAGCTGTCGATAAATATTGATATCGTCGCAATCAACAAAGTCGCCAACTCGCACCTCTGCCGTCACCGCCTGCCCACTTTCATTAACCCCGCCGTCGGTCGCAAAGTGAGAGTGACAATCAATAATGCCAGGCGTCAGATGCATTCCGGTCGCATCGATGACCTGCGTGTTCTTTGAGACTTTCAGTTCCGGGCCGATCTTCAAGATATTTCCGTTGCCGATCAGCACGTCGGCGTTTTTAAGAATGCCCGATCGACCGCAGGTCCAGACAGTCGCATTCCTGAACACCATGGACCTGGGTTGTTCAGGCTGTACCGCCAAACCAAACGCTCCCAGCGGATAGTTAACCGGGAATGAGGCTCCAGCTGGCTTCTTCTTTTTATTCTCTATTTTCGACTTCTCATTTTTAGCGACTTCACCTTTCCCAACGTCGTCATCAGCATCCGCGTCGGGGCTGGCATGATCACTATCGGATGCGGGCGACGGTGGCAGTTTTGAAAGTTCCACCACCAGTCGGCGGCCATTCGGTAGAAGCAGATTCCCGGTTGCGCTGTCAGATTCCGAATCGATCACAGCCGTCAGTTGCGCGACGCCCTTCTGGCCGAAACTGTCTGACTGAAAAGTAACGCTTAAACGCGTTCCGTTCAGTATGAGTCGGCCCAGGGCAACTTCATTTCCGGCTCCGGCCACCTTTCCGCTGATCCAGATCGTTCCCGTCAGCTTATTCGAATCTTCGATCGAAACTGTGAACTCACCCGGTAACCCCTTGGGTGGACCGGTGATCTGCAGCTTCCAGTTTCCGGTAGCCTCTCGCTGCGGCTTCCTGGAGAACTCATAACGTTCTCCCGCAACCCACGTCTCGACGATTTCTGTTTCCGCATCGAACAATGGACCGTCGGTCACGACGAGGTTGGCCAGTCGACCAGGTTCAACAGTCCCCATCTGGTCCTCGACACCAAATAACGCAGCCGGAACCGTAGTCAGTGCACGTAGAGCGTCTTTTGGGTGCAGCCCTCGCTTAACGGCCTTACGAATCTGAGCCAGAAACTTGCCTCGATCTTCGAGCCCCTGTGAGCAGAACGCAAAAGTTACACCTGCTGCTGCCAACCGCTTCGGATTTTCAGGAGCGAGATCCCAATGCATCAGCGATTCGGTCGTCACATCCAGCGATGTTTCAATCGTTCCTACGTTGGGCGGCTTCGGAAAGTTCACTGGAAGGATGACGCTGCGCCCAGTTGCCGCAATCTCATGCAGACGCCGATACTCATTCCCACTGCCGTGCACGATCAGCGACAGGCCAAACTCACGAGCAAACCGATCGGCCCGCAGAAAGAAAAGTTCGTTTGATGTGTCGATAACCAGCGGAACACGCCTCTCGCGAACTTCGTTCCAGGCGGCCAGATCGACGTTTCGCTCCGGTCGAGCCAGCGTCGAATCTCCGTCAGCGGCCAGCCACGCCTGGCGATACCACTCGGCGTCAAACAGCGACTGCCGAGCCAGCGCGACAGCCCCCATCGGCGAGTTGGGGTAAACGCGACTCCCATTCCGGGAAGCCGTCAGTCGAGCATGCTGAGTCGCATCCGCCCGAAGAATCGCATGCTTCGCCGAGGAATCCGACGTCAGCACAACAGCACTGAAACCCTTGACGACTCCCTCAGCCGGAGCCAGTAGCCGGGCACCAAACCCCTGCTTCCGCAAAATCGAATTAACCGATGAGTCACCAGAGTATACATCCGCCACGCGAGTCCCTGGCCGAATCTTACCGTTCCAATAGCGAGCTGACGCCACCGACTTGGAAGCGTTCTGGTCGGTAAAAGCATCAATCAGTCCCGCATAAACCATCTGCCCCTTCAAATTGATGACCCGCGCACCGGCCGGCACTGCAAGATTGTTCGCCACCGCTTCAATCCGATCATCCCGCACCAGGACCGAAACGCCCCGCGTCACAACCCCGGGCCGCGACACAACGTCAGCATCCTGCAGAACCCAGACCGAAGGTACATTCCGCCGCAGCCCCTGTGGCTGATCCGACGAATTTTCGTCCGCGGACGCAAGGCCCGCCGAAAAAACCAGCGTTGCAGCAACGCCGCCGCAGAGTATCTGAACGAATTTCATAGCGACCAGACGGGGTAAAAGAAGAGATTTGAGAAGCTTCCACTCTACCGACACTCCCGCCGACTTTCGACAAGCGGCCACGGCTCAGAAGACATTTCCCCGTCACGTCGCTCCGTTTGAAACGACTTACCAAGTCATTCGTCACGTGCCACCACAGTCGGGGCTAAAAACTGACGTGGGCATCAAGCTCGTTGACAAACAGGAACTGAGTGAAACGGTCATGCCAGTTTAGAACCGTCTGATCACTCACTCCGCAGGCTTTGGCGGCAGCCGGAACGGAACAGTCTTCATCAGTAAATCAGTTGGACGCCGTCCTGCCTGATATCGTCGTAAAAGATCGCTGTTTCGAGCGATCGGGTGCGTCGCGCGATGATTAGAGAAGTCGGCTTACTTATGGAACCCAGTCCTTTGCAAAGGAACAGCCAGCATCGCCCGTCCCTGTCCGTTTTTAGTGGA